>NZ_CAXTAZ010000029.1:0-63938 GCF_964242715.1 uncultured Enterovirga sp. | reverse complement strand
GAGATCGACGTCTTCATGGACGACGGCTACACGAAGGAAGAGTGGAAGATGGTGGTCGAGACGAAGAAGATCCTCGACCCGAAGATCAAGCTCGTCGCCACCTGCGTGCGCGTGCCGGTCTTCGTCGGCCATTCCGAAGCCGTGAATGTCGAGTTCGTCGACCCCTTCTCGGCCGACGAGGCCCGCGAGCTGCTGGAGAACGCGCCCGGCATCGTGGTCGTCGACCGGCGCGAGCGGGGCGGCTACGTCACCCCGCACGAGAGCGCAGGCGAGGACGCGGTCTACATCTCGCGGCTGCGGGACGACCCGACCGTCGATTACGGCATCGCCTTCTGGTGCGTCTCCGACAATCTCCGCAAGGGTGCGGCGCTGAACGCGATCCAGATCGCCGAGACGATGGTGCAGATGGACCTGCTCGTCGCCCGCAAGCAGGCCGCCTGACACCTGATCGGCTCGGGCTGAAGCGTCCCGCGTCCTTCGAGGCCCCGCTTCGCGGGGCACCTCAGGATGAGGCGCGTGGTGGAACCCACAATCCTCCTCATGCTGAGGTGCGAGCCGAAGGCGAGCCTCGAAGCACGCACAACGATTCAGAGCGGCGGCCCGGTTCCACCTCGCCCTCACGTCAGGCGGCAATCTCGGACAGGCCGCGCGCGTCGATATTGGCGCCGCAGAGGAGAACGCCGACACGCTCGCCCGGCCTCGGCCGGTACGCCCCGCACAGGATCGCGGCCATCGCGGCCGCGCCGCCCGGTTCGGCCGCGACCCGGACGTCGCGCCAGAGAAGGCGCTGCGCTTCCCTGATGGCCTCGTCCGGAACGAGGGCGACATGGTCGAGCCCGGCTTTAGCGACCTCGTAGACGAGTTGCCCGACATTCCGGGCGCCGAGCGAGTCGGCCGCGACGGAATTCACCTCGACATCGACCGGCCCGCCGGCCTCGAAAGCCGCGTGGAGCGCGCGCGAGCCTTCGGGCTCGACCCCGACGACGCGGACGCGGCGGCCCTCCCCGGCCCACCAGGCCGACATGCCGGAAACGAGCCCGCCGCCTCCGACCGCGACCAGCACGGTGTCGAGATCCGGGGTCTGCTCGTCCCATTCGCGCGCAACGCTGCCCTGGCCGGCCATGGTCTCGAGGGACGAAAACGGGTGGACGAGTTTTGCGCCCGTCTCGGCCACATAGGCATCGCAGGCCTCCTGGGCGTCCGCATAGCGGGCCCCGCCGATGACGATCTCGGCCCCGCAACGGCGGATGAGCGCGATCTTCGCCGCGCTCGCGATCTCGGGCACGAAGATGCGGGCCGAATGGCCGACCTCGCGGGCCGCGTAGGCGACGGCGGCCCCGTGATTGCCGCCGGACGCGGCCGCGATCCCGGCCGTCGGCACCCCGCCGGACAGGAGGGCGTTGAAGGCCCCTCGCGTCTTGAAGGAGCCGGCATGCTGGAGATATTCGAGTTTCAGCACGACGCGCTCGGCCTGTCCAAAGGCGCCCTCCCCCGGATCGAGAACCGGCGTGCGGCGGATGCGACCCGCGATGCGGGTCGCGGCGGCGTCGATGTCGTGGCGGCCGAGAGGGCTGGTCATCTGCGTCGTCCGGTCCCGGGGAGAGCCGGGATGTAGCCCGTCGGGGAGCCGCGAGCTACCGGCCGTCACGCGGCCGCGTCGCGCCAAGCAAAGGTGACCTCGTGGCTGCGGCTCTCGCCGGGCGAGAGGATCGTCATCGAGGCGCGGGAGCGGAGTTCTCCCGCGGCATCCTCCCAATCCGCATGCGCGGTCCAGGCTTCCAGCGACAGGAAGGGCGCGGTCGGCCTCGTCCAGATCGCGAAATGCGGAAAATCCCGGACCAAGAGGGTGATCGCCGCGCCCGACGGCGCCTCGAAGCTCACCGAGCGGCTCCGGGCATGGAGGAAGACGAGCGCCTCGGTGAAGAGGTCGGGCGAGAGCGGCAGCGTGCGGCCCTGCAGCGGAAGCTCCCGCCCATGCCGGGCGAGGAGGCCGCCGGCGGCGATTTCGGGCACGGCCGGGCTCTCCTCCCGCTCGAACCTGACCCGATGGCCTTCCCGCCCCTGCCCCGCGAAAGGCCAGGGAAAGGCGGGGTGGACACCCAGGCCATAGGGCATCGCACGATCACCCGGGTTCGTGACCTCGTAGCGGAAATCGAGCGATGTCGGTTGCAGGCTCACATGAAGGTCGAGCGTGAAGCGGAAGGGGTAAGCCGGGAGCGTGTCTCGGTTTTCCGTCAGCCGGAAGTGAGCGGAGGACCGGTTCTGCGCGACGACGGAGAAGAGCGAGCGCCGCGCAAAACCGTGCTGCGGCATCGGGTAGGCCACACCGTCCACTTGAACCTCGCCCCCCGCCGAGGCGCCGACGACCGGGAACAGGATCGGTGCCCGGAAGCCCCAATGCTCCGGATCGCCCTGCCAGAGCAGTTCACGCCCGCCGACGCGCCACGACATCGGCTCGGCCCCGAGCGCGGCGATATCGGCCGTAGCATCGCCGGTCGCCAGGCGGATGGTGGGTGTCGGCTGCTGCATGATCGTGAATTCCGGTGCATGCTTCGAGGCTCGCTTGCGAGCGGAGCGAAGCAATCCAGGGCCCGCGCACTGGCTCCTGGGTTACTTCGTCGCTCACGCTCCTCGCAATGACGAGACGGCGGCCTGACTCAAGCTCTCGATCCGAGCTGCCTCGCGTAGCGTGGCCTCGAAGGATGCACTCGTTTGTCAGGAGGCTTCAGCCCCGCCGCAAGGCCTCCAGCACGCGTCCGCCCGGACGGCCGGTGGCCTTCATGCCGAGCTTCGTCTCGACGTCCTTGATGGCGTCGCGGGTCTTCTGGCCGATGCGGCCGTCGGGTTCGCCGACGTCGTAGCCGCGGCGCCCAAGGAGGGCCATCAGTTCGCGTCGCTGCGCCCGCGTCAGGCCGGGATCGTCGGTCGGCCATTCGGCCTGCACGCCCGACCCGCCCCGCAACCGGTCCGACAGGACGGAGATCGCCAGCGCGTAGGATTCGGCGCCGTTATACGAGAAGATCGCGTCGAAGTTCTTGGTGACCAGGAAGGCGGGCCCGTCGCGGCCGGCGGGCATGATCAGCCCGGCCCCGTATTCGCCGGAGAGCGGCCGGCCATCCATCCGGGTTACCCCGGAAGACGCCCAGCTCGACAGCGGCTTCTTCGCCTTACGGCCACCTGGCGTCACGCCGGCCGGGACACGCACCTCGAAGCCCCAGGGAACGCCCTGCTGCCATCCTGCCTTGCGAAGGAAGTTGGCCGTGGATCCGAGGGCATCCGGTGCCGAGTCGACGATGTCGCGACGCCCGTCGCCGTCGAGATCGACCGCGAGGCGCTGGTAGGTGGTCGGCATGAACTGGGTCTGGCCGAAGGCCCCGGCCCAGGACCCGGTGAGCTTGGCCGGATCGATGTCGCCGTTCTCGATGATCTTCAGCGTCGCCATCAGCTCGCCGAGATAGAAGTCGCGACGTCGGTCCGAATAGCAGACGAGGGTGGTGAGCGACTGGACCAGCGGGCGGCCGCCCAGATCCTTGCCGAAATTCGATTCGACCCCCCAGACGCCGGCGATGATGTGGCGCTCGACCCCGTAGCGGCTCTCCGCCGCGGCGAGCGCCGAGCCCCACCGCTGCATGCCGGCCCGGCCGTCCTGGACGCGCTCGTCGTCGACCAGCATCGCGAGATAGTCCCAGATCGGCGTCTTGAACTCGGGCTGGTTCCCTTGCAGCTCCAGCACCTTCATGTCGGGCTGGAGCGAGGCGGTCGCGCTGTCGAAGGTCTCCCCGGAGATGCCCTTCGCGGCCGCCTTGCTCTTCAATCCGGCGAGGCAGGAGCGGAAATCGGCCTGCGCCTGGGCCGGCGCACCCGACAGGGTCGCACCGGCGACGAGGGCGGCGAGGGAGGCGGAGAGAAGAGCGGGGCGCATGGCGGCGGTCCGGTTGAACGGGCCGACCACTGCACCGATTGATGGTTAATCTTTGATGAGCCGAGGACGCTTCCTGAGGACACCCCGGCCAAGTGACCCCACCCCGGCTCGAAGCTGCGCTTCGACTCGCCCTCCCCTCCGGGGATGGAAGGCCTCAGGCCCAGGCGCGCTCGGCGAGCTTGCCCTCGTAGGTCTCGATGGCCTGGCCCTTCTCGAGTGTCAGCCCGATATCGTCGAGCCCGTTGAGGAGGCAGTGCTTTCGGAACGGATCCAGGTCGAAATGCAGGGTGCCGCCGTCGGGGCCCTGGATGGTCTGGCTCTCGAGGTCGATCGTGAGCGTGGCGTTCGATCCGCGATCTGCGTCGTCGAAGAGCTTCTCCAGGTCCTCGGGCGAGACCTTGATCGGCAGGACGCCGTTCTTGAAGCAGTTGTTGTAGAAGATGTCGGCGAAGCTCGTCGAGATGACGCAGCGGATGCCGAAATCGAGGAGCGCCCAGGGGGCGTGTTCGCGCGACGAGCCGCAGCCGAAATTGTCGCCCGCGACGATGACCTCGGCCCGCCGGTAACCCGGCTTGTTCAGGACGAAACCCGGATTCTCCGAGCCGTCATCGTTGTAGCGCTGCTCTGCGAAGAGTCCGCGGCCGAGGCCGGTCCGCTTGATCGTCTTCAGGTAGTTCTTCGGAATGATCTGGTCGGTGTCGATGTTGACGGCCCGCATGGGGGCGGCAACCCCGGTCAGGGTGGTGAAAGGCTGCATGGGGCGGCTCCGGCTCGTTCGAGCGAGGTCTTAAGTGTCCGCGCCCGACGGTCAAGCTGCAGGCAGCCGGGTTGGCACCTTAACGAGCTGCTAACCATATCCGCTTTAAGGCTGAGGCAAGCGGCAGCGCCGCTTCGAGCTCTGGACCGGGAGAGACCGCGGATGTACCGGCTCTCCCGGCCGCCAGAGCAGGCGGACGGGGCTCAATCCCCTCCGCCGGGATTCGGCGAGAAATAGGCCTCGAACTTGCCGGGCTTGCCGTCGAATTCCTTTGCGTCGCCCGGCGCCTCTTTCTTCTGGGTGATGTTCGGCCAGGATTTCGCGAAGTCGGCGTTCACCTTCAGCCAGGTCTCGAGCGCCGGTTCCGTGTCCGGCTTGATGGCCTCGGCCGGGCATTCCGGCTCGCAGACACCGCAATCGATGCATTCGTCCGGGTGGATGACGAGCATGTTCTCGCCCTCGTAGAAGCAGTCGACCGGACACACCTCCACGCAGTCCATGTACTTGCACTTGATGCAATTGTCGGTGACGACGTAGGTCATCTCACTCGGATCCGGCACTCTGGATCGCGCAAAGTGAGGCGACGTCGCCCACCCTTGCCGATCTGTCTGAAGGTCTGCGCAGGCCCCGTGCCAACCCTCGTGGGCCGAGCCGGCCGATCCGCGCCATGGCCCCGCGCTTAATGCCCGGCCGCTCCGGTGACAAGCGCGGCGTCGTCGCGGGTGCCGAGATCCTCGTAGAGACCCTGTGCCTCGGTCGCGGGACCACGGCGCTCGCCGGACGACAGGATCCGCACGGTCGCCGTCCGGTGCTGCGGTGCTATGGTCAGGATGTCGCCTGGCCCGACCGGCTTCGCGGCAGCATCGGCGCGGCGCCCGTTCACGCGGACGAACCCATCTGTGACGAGGCGCGACGCGAGCGTCCGGGTCTTGGCGAACCGGGCGAACCAGAGCCACTTGTCGAGGCGCTGCCGGCCCTCGCTCATGCCGCTCCGGCCGGCCTCACCGGTCCTCGCGGTCCTTCTTCTCGAGCTGCGCCTTCAGGGCGGCAAGCGCCGCGAAAGGCGAATTCGGGTCCGGCGCGCGTTCGCGGCGTTCCGGCCTGGCCTCGAAGCGGGGCTGCTGGTCTCCCCGTCCGCGCTGGGCGTCGCGATCGGGTCGCGGACCGCGCTCCTGTCCCGGAACACGATCCGGCCTCGGACCACGATCCTGTCCGGGCCCGCGATCGGGCCAACCGTCGCGACCGCCATGCGGAGGCGGGCCTCCGGCACCGCCCGGGCCGCGGTCGCGGCCGAAGGCTCCGCCTGGTCCCCGTCCCTGTCCACCGCCACGGTGCCCGCCTGGGCCGCGCCCGGCTTCGGCCGCTCGCGGCGCCCCGGCTGCTTCGCCCGGGTGTGGCCCGGTCTCGGTCGGGCGAGGCGCATCCAGGCGCGGCGGCCGGTCGGCTCGTGGGGCGCCTTCGGGGCGAGGACCGCGCGAATCCGGTCGGCGTCCCTGGCGGCCGCGCGGATGGTGCTCGCGCTGGTGCCGCTGCAGGCGCCAGACCTCGATCATCACGAGCTCGACCGGCTCGGCGTTGGCCCCAGGCTCTTCCGCGCCGGATGAAGGCTGAGCATCGGCCGAAATCGCTGCCTCGCCGTGCAGGGGCTCCGGTCCGTCGGCAGGAGCATCCCCGTCCGCGGCCGTAAGATCGAGTTCTCCGGCATCCGTGTCGGAGATGGGCGCGGCTGGCTCGAATGAGGTTGCGGCGGCAGCCTCGTCCGGCGTCGCTTCCAGTTCGGTCGGATCGATCGCATCGGGGCCGGCGCCCTCGTCTGCGCCCTCAACCGGGGCCTCGTTGCTCTCGGTTGACGGACTATCCCCGGCCTCGCTCAGGAGGCCGGCGGTTTCGGCGATCTCGTCCGCGGTCGGATCGGCGAGACCCGTCGACTCAGGCGGAGGATGAATCGGGTCGGGCTCGTCTTGAATGGACGGTGCGGGCTCGTCCGCCGCGTCGTTCGGACCGTCGTCGATCGCGTTTAACAGATCGAGGTCGGGCGGGGTCGGGACGGGCTCGCTTTCGGCCAGTAGGCGATCGGCCGCGAGTTCGAGTTCCGCATCGACCAGCCCGAGCGTCGGTTCGGCCGAACCCGCATCGTCCTGGATGCCGGGATCGGGCTCGTCGGCTGCCTCCGAAACGAGGTCCAACGACTCTGCCACCTCGATCTCAGCGGCGGCGATCTCGGCGGAATCAACGGGGATCGTGGCTGGAGCGGCGGGGGCCGGCACGGGTTTGGGCCTGGACGGCACGAGCGGCACGGTGATGGCCGGGCCGGCGCGGTTCTCGGCCGAATAGCCGAGCGACTTGAGGACGGCGCCGAAATCCTCGCCGGAGGTGCCGACGAGCGACGTCATCGCGCCGGTCTGGACGAAGCCTTCGCCATCGGCCGCGCCGGGCGGCGGATCGCCCGGCGTCACGCCAGGCCGGTAGGCGATGGCGGGCCGGATCAGATCGGCGAGGCGCTCCAGGATGTCGACCCGGACAGCTCGCGTCGGGAAGGCCCGGAAGCCGGCCGCCCGGTAGAGGCCCTTCGAGATCTCGGGATCGACCGGGAATGAGGTCCGGCCGGAGCCCGCGAGATGCGCGATCTCGTCGATCCCCTTCTGGTCGAGGCCGCCATTGCGCAGCGCCCAGAGCTGGGCCGCGAGGATGCGGGGCGCCGGCTTCACCAGCGCCGGCATGTAGACGTGGTAGGCACCGAAGCGGACGCCCTTGGTCCGCAGGGCAGCGCGGCCGGGCTGGTCGAGGCTGCGCAGGTCCTGGGCGACGCGCGAGCGTTCCAGGATGCCGAGGGATTCCGAGAGCTGGAAGGCGATGCCGCGGGCGAGGCCCGTCAAGTCGGCCGTGTTCTCGAGTTCCAGGGCCGGCCCCAGGAGGCGCACCACATAGGCCTTGAGCCAGGCCCGGAGGCGCACATCCACCTTGTCTCGGGCGGGCCCGGTCAGCTGCTCGTCGGCGAGAATTCGAAGGCTCGGCTCGTAGACCTTGTCGCCGGGCTCGATCCGGGCGACCGGGTCGCCCGTCCAGCGGATCGTGCCGTCGTTGGACAGCACGAGCGAGGTGTCCGGAGCATTCGCGAAGCGGTCGGCCCGGGACTCGATCTCGCCCGCGAGCGCCTTCGCGGCCGCGTTGCGGAGGGCGGCCTTGGCCTCGGTTCCGTCCGCGGCCGGATCGGGCACGAAGTGGAAGCCTGTCAGATGGCCGACATGCTGCCCCTCGACGGTCACGTCGCCGGAGGCGGTGATGAGGGCTTCCATGGTCGCGTTCTCTCTCAGGCGGCGCATCAGCACGCTCGTGCGGCGGTCGACGAAGCGCGCCGCCAGCCGTTCGTGCAATGCATCGGAGAGGCTGTCCTCTATCCGACGCGTCACGCCCTGCCAATGCTCCGGATCGGCGAGCCAGTCGGGCCGGTTCGCGACGAAGGACCACGTCCTGACATGGGCGAGGCGCTGGGACAGGGTGTCGATATCGCCCTCCGTCCGGTCGACGATGGCGAGCTGGAGCGCGAACCAGTCGGCCGGGATCCGGCCGCGGGGCTTCATGAGATGGCCGTAGATGCTGCCGACGAGGTCTGCATGGCCCATCGGCGAGACACGCCGATAATCCGGCAGTCCGCACACCTCCCAGAGCCGCTCCACGGCGGGACGGCCCGTCGCCATGCGCAGGACATCCTCCTCGCGGGCCAAAGCGGCGAGGGTCGCCTCGTCGTCCGCCACCGGCGCCCGCGTCAGCCCGGGCTCGCGCGGCACCTCGGCGAGGCTCGTGAGGAGGCCCTGGAGGCTGCGCAGGTCGAGATCGGAATTGCGCCATTGCGCGATCTGCACGGGCTCGAAGCGGTGGTTCTCGAGGGCGTCGATCGTCCCGGGGTCGAAGGGCTCGCAGCGGCCGGTCGAGCCGAAGGTGCCGTCCCGCATGTGGCGGCCGGCCCGGCCGGCGATCTGTCCGAGTTCGGCCGGCCGGAGGTCGCGGAACTGGAAGCCGTCGTATTTCATCCGCGACGCGAAGGCGACGTGGCCGACATCGAGGTTCAGGCCCATGCCGATCGCGTCGGTCGCGATCAGGTAGTCGACATCGCCCGCCTCGAAGAGAGCCACCTGGGCGTTGCGGGTTCGGGGCGAGAGCGCGCCCAGAACCACGGCCGCGCCGCCCCTATAGCGCCGGATGAGCTCGGCGATGGCGTAGACCTCCTCGGCCGAGAAGGCGACGATGGCCGAGCGGGGCGGCAGGCGGGAGACCTTCTTGTCGCCCGCGAAGGAAAGGTTGGAGAGGCGCGGCCGGGTGACGACATTCACGCCCGGGATCAGCGATTCCACGAGCGGCCGCATCGTGGCCGAGCCGATGATGAGGGTCTCCTCGCGGCCGCGCTGGTTCAGGAGACGGTCGGTGAAGACATGGCCGCGGTCGAAATCCGAGGCGAGCTGGATTTCGTCGATGGCGACGAAGGCCGTATCGAGGTCGCGCGGCATCGCCTCGACCGTCGCGATCCAATAGCGCGGGCGATCGGGCTTGATCTTCTCCTCGCCGGTCACGAGCGCGACCGCCTCGGGCCCGACCTTCGCGACGACGCGGTTATAGACCTCGCGGGCCAGGAGCCGAAGCGGCAGCCCCATCATTCCGGAGGAGTGGGCGACCAGCCGCTCGATCGCGAGATGCGTCTTGCCGGTATTGGTCGGTCCGAGAACGGCGGTGACGCCGCGGGCGCGCAAGTGAGGCGGGAGGGAACGGACCATGTCGGAGCTCTATATGGGCCCGGGCAGGAGGCCGCGCCCCCGAGGCGGTCCGAATTGCATCTCGGTGCGGTTCCAGCATTCGGCGGAACGAACCCCCGACCGCCCCCGGGCGGGCTTGAAGCGGCAGCCCTAGCGCGTCGGGACCCGGCTTTCGCCTCCGTTCAGCGTCCAGCTTTCCGCCTCGACGACGCTGACACCGAGCATGGTGGGAACCAAGATCCGGATCGGCGCCAGGATGCGGGTCCCCTCGACGGGCGCGAGCCACACCGAGATGTCGCGGGTCTCTTCCATGAACTTCACGGACGGGCGCTCCGGACGATGTCCCGCCACGGGCACGTAACGGGCCGAGCAGACGAGAACGTTCCCCGTATAGCCGGGCTTCCGCACGAGGCGAGTGTCGGAATAACTGAGAATGACGTTGAAGCGCTGCGTCCCGTCGAAGACCGGGACGGTGCGGTTGCAATTCGCGGCCTCGACCGGCTTCGCCGGATTCTGGGCTACGGCCACCATGCCACTGAGCGGATCGAGGATGCCACGCTTGCTCGCCTCGGTCAGCGGCACGCGGTACTCGCCCCGGTCCTCGAAGGGCGGATTGATCTCGATCCCGGTGACGTTGCCGCCCGCGATGCCGAGCTGCACCGTCCGCTCGCTCGAGCTCGACCGGCCGGTGGCCGAGAAGCCGGCCGAGACGACGCGCGTCCCCGCCACCGCCCCGCGCGCACTCGCCGCACCGCGGCTGCCGCCCGAGAAAGCGCCGGCAAGCCCCGTCAGCTGGCCGTTGACCCGCATGTCGTAGCGCGCGTCCTCGAAGGTCCCGTTGAAATCGGCATTGCCGAGAACAAGCCCGCCGAGCGTGATCTTGTAATCGACCTTCAGGCTGACGGCCTCGGCCGCGGGCGAGAGGGCGAGCGCCGCGGCGAGGAGGCCGAGGCCGGAGAAATGGCGAATCAGGGGCACCGGGGCATCTTGCATGGGGTCGGTGCGAAATCGAGGCAGGACGGATCCCAGACCGGAACCAGCGATCTCGCAGCACGCGGGCGACGGGTCCAGGCACGGCTCTCCCCCCTTGTGGGGACGGGTCCGGGGTGGGGGTCTCTCAGAAGGAACCCGGAGGTCGCCATCTGCACCACCCCCACCCCGGTTCGGCTTCGCCGACTCGGCCCTCCCCGCAAGGGGGAGGGAAAAGGCGCCGGGTCGCTCGGTGACAATCAACGAGCCGGTTCTGACCGGTCCGCCTCCGCAGCCAAGATGGCCTGGGCGGCCTTGAGGACCGGCCCGTCCACCATGCGGCCCTCGAAATCGATCGTCCCGGCGCCGCGGGCCTGGGCGGCCTCGTAGGCGGCGACCAGGCGGGTGGCATGGTCGATCTCGGCCGCGCTCGGTCCGAAGACCTCGTGGGCAAGCCCGATCTGCCGCGGCAGTAGGCACATCTTGCCGTCATAGCCGAGGTCGCGGCCGGCCCGGGCGTCGCTGCGGAAGAGGTCGTCGTCGCGGATATCGATCACGACCTGGTCGAGCGCCTTCACGCCCGCGGCCTTGGCGGCCAGGACGACCTGGGAGCGGGCATAGAGCACCTCGAGCCCGTCCGGTGTCCGGCGCGCGCCCATGTCGGCGGCGAAATCCTCCGCCCCGAAATAGACCGCCGCGACGCCCGGGCAGGCCGCGATCGCCATGACGTCGATCACGCCGCGGATCGATTCGATGCCGGCGATTACCGGCAGCCCGCCGCCGAGCGCCGCGATGTCGGCCGGCCGCTCCGCCTTCGGCAGCACGAGGCCGTCGGCGCCAGCGGCTCGTGCCGCCGCGAGGTCCTTCTCGAAATCCGGCGAGCCGACCGGGTTCACCCGCACGAAGAAACGGGCCTCCGTCCTGCCGCCGCGCGCGAGCTTCAGGTTTTCGGCGAGGGCGGCCCGGGCGCCCTCGCGTTCGCCGGGCGGGGTGCCGTCCTCGAGATCGGGCGAATAGGCATCCGCCGAGAGGGTCGGGAATTTGGCCAGGAGATCGCGCCTGTTCGCCGGTGCGAACAGGAGAGAGCGCATGAGCATGGCGTCGCCTCCGCGGGAGCGGCCCTGTTAGGGGCTCCGCACCGGGCGAACAAGCCGGGATGGACCGTCGCGGCCGTTGCCCCGCGCCCGGGCCACGCGCTATCCGGAGCCAGGGGAAACGTCGGGTCGAAACAAGAATGAGCCAGAGCGGGGGCACCGGGACGGGCGCGACTGACGAGGCCGACTACATCGTGGTGGGCGCCGGCTCGGCCGGCTGCGTGCTAGCGAACCGGCTGACGGAGAGCGGCCGCGACCGGGTCCTCCTCCTGGAGGCCGGACCCTCCGACCGGAATCCCTGGATTCACGTGCCGCTCGGCTACGGCAAACTGTTCTCGAATGCCCGCGTCAACTGGCTCTACTCCAGCGTGCCCCAGGCCGAGCTCAACGACCGCGTGATCTACCAGCCCCGCGGAAAAGTGCTCGGGGGCTCCTCGTCGATCAACGGCCTCGTCTATATCCGCGGCCAGCACGAGGATTTCGACGGCTGGCGTCAGGCCGGCAATGCCGGCTGGAGCTTTGCCGACGTCCTCCCCTATTTTCGCCGCTCCGAGGACCAGACCCGCGGCGCGGACGAATATCACGGCACGGGAGGCCCCCTCGCCGTCTCGGACGCGACCGAGCCGCATCCGCTCTGCGACGCCTTTATCGAGGCCTGCGCCGAGGCCGGCCTTCCCCGCAACGAAGACTTCAACGGTGCCTCCCAGGAGGGCGGCGGCTATTTCCAGACGACCTCGCGGCGCGGACGGCGCTGGAGCACCGCGGTCGGCTATCTGCGGCCAGCGCGTAAGCGGCCGAACCTGAAAATTGAGACCGAGGCCCTCACCACCCGCATCCTGTTCGAGAGCCGGCGAGCCGTCGGCGTCGAATACCGGCAGGGCGGCGTGACGCGCGCGGTCCGGGCCCGGCGCGAGGTGATCCTCTCCGGCGGCGCGATCAACTCGCCCCAGATCATGCAGCTGTCCGGGATCGGGCCGGGCGCGCTTCTCGCGCAGCACGGCATCCCGGTCCTGCACGACCTGCCGGGCGTCGGCGAGAGCTTCCAGGATCATTTCCAGATGCGGCTCGTGCTCCGCTGCACGCAGCCGATCACGATGAACGACGAGCTTCGCACGCTCTTCGGCCGGGCCCGGGTCGGGCTCCGCTACGTGCTTCGGCGAAAGGGCCCGCTCACGGTAAGCGCGGGCTACGCCGCCGCCTTCTTCCGGACCGAACCGCGCCTCGCGACGCCGGACATCCAGGTGCATTTCCTGACGCTCTCGACGAACCGGATGGGCGAGCGGCTGCACGACTTCTCTGGCTTCACCGCCTCGGTCTGCCAGCTTCGGCCGGAGAGCCGGGGCTCGGTCCGGATCACGAGCCCCGACCCGACCGCCGCGCCCGCGATCGACCCGCGCTACGTCGCCGAGCGGCTCGACCGGGACACCAATGTCGCGGCCTTCCATCAGCTGCGCGCGATCATGAAACAGCCGGCGATGCAGCCCTTCGTCGACGGCGAATACCTGCCGGGCACGGGCGTCGCCTCCGACGACGAGATCCTGGCCTATGGCCGCGCGACCGGGACCACGCTCTACCACCCCTCCTGCTCGTGCCGGATGGGCCAGGATGCGGGCGCGGTGGTGGACGAGCGCCTGCGGGTTCGGGGAATCGAGGGCTTGCGCGTCGTCGACGGCTCCATCATGCCGTCGGTCGTGTCGGGCAACACGAATGCGGCCATCGTCATGATCGGCGAGAAGGCCTCTGACATGATCAGGGAGGATGCCAGGTGACGGACATCGCTACGAACTTGTTCGATCTCAGGGACCGGGTGGCGCTCGTCACCGGCGGCAACGGCGGCATCGGGCTCGGCATGGCGCGCGGCCTCGCCGAAGCAGGCGCCCGCGTCGCGATCGCCGGACGGGATGCCGCGAAGGCTGAGGAGGCGCTGGCCGTCCTCGGCCCGGAGGCGGCCTTCATCGCGGTCGACATCGCCGACCAGGCCTCCTGCCGGGCCATGGTGGAGGAGGCGACCAGGCGCTTCGGCCGGCTCGACATCCTGGTCAACAATGCCGGGATCAACATCCGCAAGCAGCCCCAGGACTTCACCGCGGAGGAATGGCACCAGGTGCTCGACACCAATCTGTCGGGCTCGTTCTTCGCCGCCCAGGCGGTCTACCCGGCGATGAAGGAAGCGGGCGGCGGAAAGATCATCAATATCGGCTCGATGATGTCGATCTTCGGCGCCTCCTTCACCACCGCCTATGCGGCCTCGAAGGGCGCGGTGGTGCAGATGACGAAGGCGCTCGCGACCGCCTGGGCCATCGACAACATCCAGGTGAACGCGGTCCTGCCCGGCTGGATCGACACCGACCTCACCCGCGGCGCCCGCCAGCAGGTGGAAGGGCTGCACGACCGCGTTCTCGCCCGCACCCCGGCCGGCCGCTGGGGCGCACCCCAGGACCTCGCCGGCATCGCCGTGTTCCTGGGCGGCCCGGGCTCGGATTTCGTCACCGGGACGGCGATCCCGGTCGACGGAGGGTATTCGTCGCAGGGGTGAGCGGGGCGAGCTCCGCCCATTCTGCTCGACCGGCGGCGGCTTGGTTCAGGCACCGCACACGGGAAGAGGAGTAGCCATGGCCATCGCCAAGAACACGATCTGCCTCTGGTACGACAAGGACGCCGAGGCTGCGGCCCGGTTCTATGCCGAGACGTTCCCTGACAGCTCGGTGGGCGCCGTCCACCGGGCTCCGACCCACTACCCGTCCGGCAAGGCGGGCGACGTGCTGACGGTGGAGTTCACCGTCGCCGGCATCCCCTGCCTCGGCCTGAATGGCGGGCCGGCCGTCACGCACAACATCGCCTTCTCGTTCCAGATCGCCACCGACGACCAGGAGGAGACCGACCGCTACTGGAACGCCATCGTCGGCAATTGTGGCCAGGCGAATGCCTGCGGCTGGTGCCAGGACCGATGGGGCGTCTCGTGGCAGATCACGCCACGCGTGCTGACGGAGGCCATCGCTGCGGGCGGCGAGGAAGCGAAGCGGGCTTTCACGGCGATGATGGACATGACGAAGATCGACGTCGCCGCGATCGAGGCGGCACGACGCGGCTGACCCGCAGCGGCTCTCCTCAGCCTCGAAGGCGCGTCGAGACCGGGACGCTCCCGATCGTGACCGGGCCGGCAACAGCGGCCCGGCGGACGCGGCGCGCCGTGGCCGTGTCCCGCGAAACACGGACGCAACGACCGCTCACTAGACGGCGCCCCGATGTCACGATCGGAGCCATCGACCTTGATACGTCACCTGTTCCGGGCGGGAGCCCTCGCAACGATCCTGGTTTTCGACGTATCCGCGGCAGAAGCGCAGCCCGCTGCCGCGCCAGCGAAGGGCACGCCCCTGCCGCGCTGCGTGCTATACAACTCCTTCCGGCTGACGCCGCAGGGCATGATGCAACGCTCCTACCAATGCGGCCGACCGCATCATCATCCGGAGCGACTACAACAGTTGCGCTGGCAACTGGGCCCGTCCGGCTGCGGGCCAGCCCTGAGGCATCGGGCGCTGGCCTAGCCGCGCCCTCTCCGCCGCCGCGCCTCCAAAATCGTCCCCAAGATGCCCTTCGGCATGTAGATGATGAAGAACACGAGCAGCGCGCCGTAGACCGCCATGTCGAGGGCGAGCGCGGAGGAGCCCATCCAGCGCGACAGGCCGGAGCCCTGTATGGCGACGCGCAGCACCTCGGAGAGGAGCTGGGTGAAGACGGCGCCGACGGTCGGCCCGAGGAGCACCGTCAGCCCGCCCGCGATCGTGCCGAAGACGATGTTCAGCGACACGCCCAGGCCGGCGATCGTGTCCGGCCCGATATACATCTGGTACTGGCCGTAGATGGCGCCTCCAAGCGCGCACATCGCTGCCGAGAGCCCGGTGATCTTCAGCTTCTCGCGGGTGACGTCGACCCCGACCGAGGCCGCGGCCTGTTCGTCCTGGCTCGCGGCGTCGAGCGCGTAGCGGTCCATCGAGCGATCGACGCGGAGCCAAACCCAGAGGCCGAAGGCCCAGAGCGCGAGCGCGATATAGTAGGACAGCACCCGGTCGGGCTCGAATTGCAGCGCGACGAGCGAGACGCCGCCCGGCGCGCGCTGCGGCTGCGTGCCGAGCGAGCCGCCCGTATAGTCGCGCCAGCCGACGATGCAGAGGCGGACGAATTCCGTGAGCGCCAGCGTCATCAGTGCGAAATAGTGTCCCGTGATCCGCAGGTTGAAGCACGGGTAGGAGACGAGCAGCGCCGCGACCGTCGCGAGCGCGACCCCGATCGGGATGCCGAGCCAGGGCGTGAGACCGAGCACATTCCAGAGAAGAACGGTCGCGTAGGCGCCGATCCCCGTGAAGGCGCCGTGGCCGAGCGAGGTCAGCCCGAACCGGCCCATCAGCGACCAGCCCGTATAGATGAAGGACCAGATCAGGATCTGGATCAGGATGTGCAGGTAGTAGCGCTCGGAACCCGGGGCGCCGTAGCGGATCAGGAGCGGCACGGCGAGGAGGGCCGCGAACCCGGCGGCCGCAATGGCGAGAGGCGGGATGCCGCGGGTCGGACGAACGGCCGCGGCGGCGCTCACGACTTCGCTCCGAACAAGCCCTGCGGCCGGACGAACACCGCGACCATGAAGAACAAGAAGGCGACGGCGTAGCCCCATTCGGTCGCCATGCAGGAGCCGCCGATGGCGATGAACTGGCTGATCAGGAAGGCGGCGACGAAGCCGCCGACCATGCTGCCGAGCCCGCCGAGGACGCAGATCATGAAGATCAGCGGCCCGAATTGCAGGCCGATCTGGGGATAGATGTCGTATTGCAGGACCATCAGCACGGCGCCGAGCCCCGCCAGCGCCCCGCCGATCACTGACGTGAAGAGGTAGATCCGGTTCGCGTCGACCCCCATCAGCGGCATGATCTGCCGGTCCTGCGCGATCGCCCGGATCGCGGTGCCGAGGAAGGTGCGTGACAGGAACAGCCAGAGCGCGAGCATCCCGGCGAGCGCCACGACGAAGGCCAGCAATCGCGACCAGGCGAATGTCATGTCGGCAAAGCCCGTTGAGCCGAGCCGGATACCGAGCGAGCGGAACTCGATCCCGAAAGCCATCGTGGCGACGGCCTGCAGGAAGAACAGCATCCCGCCCGTGACGAGGAGCTGGTTGATCGGCGGCTGGTCGAGGACGGGGCGGATCACCACCCAATGCAGGAGCGCGCCGGCCGCCGCCACCCCGATGATCCCGAGCAAAGCCGCGACGGGGAACGGCAGCCCGCCCGTGTAGGCGTAGAAGATTGCATACATGCCGATCATCACGAGCTCGGCGTAGCAGATCCAGACGACGTCGATGACGCCGAAGACGAGGTTGAGCCCGAGCGCGAGTAGGGCCAGCAACCCCGCGAGCAGCACGCCGTTGAGCACGGCCTCGAGGAAGAACATGTCGAGCTGGCAATCCATCAGCCGACGATCCGCCTAGCCATCAGCCGCTTCGCGGCCGCTTGAAGCTCGCGCGTCCAACCTCCCCTGGAGGGGGAGGGTCGGACCGAAGGTCCGGGTGGGGTGAGCCCGGCGGCCCCCCGCGGCCATCTAAGCGTCGGACAAGGCGGTTCACACCACCCCGCCGGCTTCGCCGCCGACCCTCCCCCTCCAGGGGAGGGTAAACGGGCGTGGTGTTCGGACCTGCCATCCCTAGATTCCCATATACGCGTCATGGACGGCGTCCGAGGCGAGGAGCTCCGCCGCGGTGCCGCCGGCCCGGATGCGGCCGACTTCGATCAGGTAGCCGCGGTCGGCGACCTTCAGCACCTGCCGGACATTCTGCTCCACGATCAGCACCGTGTAGCCCTCCGAGCGGATGCGCCGGACCAGTTCGAAGACCTGCTGGACCACGACCGGGGCCAGTCCCATCGAGGGCTCGTCCAGCAGGATGAGTTTGGGCGACGACATGAGCGCGCGGCCGATGGCGCACATCTGCTGCTCGCCGCCCGACATCGTGCCGGCGAGTTGCGCCCGGCGCTCCTTCAGACGCGGAAACAGGCCGTAGACATAGTCGAGCCGCTCCCGGTAGCGGGCGCGCGCGGCCGGGATGAAGGCGCCCATCTTGAGGTTGCCCTCAACGGTCAGGCCCGGGAACAGCCGCCGGCTCTCCGGCACATGCGCGATGCCGGTCTCGAGGATGCGATGGGGAGCGATGTCGCGCAGCGAGGTGCCGTCCATCGTCATGGTCCCGGCGCTCGCCGGCAGCATGCCGGAGATCACCCGGAGCAGCGTCGTCTTCCCGGCGCCGTTCGCGCCGATCACCGCCACCGCCTCGCCCGCATCGACCCGCATCGAGAGGTCGAACAGGGTCTGCGCGCCGGCATAGCCGGCCTGGATGCCGGAGAGTTCAAGCATGGAGGCGGACCCTCCCAAGACCGCTCACCCCGGCGCAAGCCGGGGCCCAGGGCCCGGAGCTGGGTCCCGGCTTCCGCCGGGATGAGCGGACCCGGACCATCACGCCTCCTCGGCCCCGAGATAGACCTCGATCACCCGGCGGTCGGCCTGCGCCTCGGCCGGCCGGCCCGAGAAGATCACCTCGCCGTGGTCGAGAACCACCACCCGGTCCGCGACCCGCATCAGGACGCCCATGATGTGCTCGACCCAGACGATGGTCAGCCCCTTCTCGGTGCGGATGCGGCGGAGCATGTCGGCGGCGTTTGCCATCTCGGCCTGGTCGAGGCCGTTCAGGCTCTCGTCGGCGAGGAGCAAGCGCGGCTGGGTCGCGAGCGCCCGGGCGAGTTCGAGCTTCTTCAGCGCCGCCGCGCCGAGCCCCTCCGTCGAGAACTGCAGCGCGAAGGGGAGGCCGACGAGGTGGAGCGCCTCCTCGGCCTGCCGCCAGCATTCGGTGCGTCCGACCTTGCCGTCCTGGCCGAAATAGGCCGAGAGCGCGACATTCTCGATCAGCGTTAGGTTGCGGAACGGGCGTGGGATCTGGAACGTGCGGCCGATGCCGCGATGGCATACGCGATCGGCCCGTTCCCCGCCGATCTCGCGGCCCTCGAGCCGGATGGAGCCGGCGCTCGGCGTCAGGAGCCCGGCGACGCAATTGAACGTGGTCGACTTGCCGGACCCGTTCGGGCCGATCAGGCCCAGGATCTCGCCTTCCTCCACGGAGAAGCTCACGTCCTTCACGGCCGTGAACCCGCCGAACCTTTTCGTGAGCCCCGCGACGGAGAGCATCGTCGTCAACCGCGATGCTCCAATGCCGCCCGCCCCTCAGCGAGCGAAGGCGTGGCCTTTCGGCAGCGGCAGCACGGGGTCCGCCGTCTTGATCGCTGCCGGCGACACGACCTTGGTCTCGCCCTTCACGTATTGCATCACGGCCGGCATGGATCGCTCGCTCTGGCCCGAGAGCGGCGTGCCGGGCCCGTAGAATTTCACGCCATAGCCCTGGATGGTGCCGCCGACCGGAATGTCGGTCTCCAGCGCCGCCTTGCGCAGCGCCTCGGGGTCGAAGCCGCCATGCTTCTTGATCGCACGCGGCAGGACGTCGGCGAAGAAGATCCAGGCTTGGTTGAAGCCGCTGGAGACGTGGGTCGGCACCTCGGAGGCGCCCGTCTCGGTCTTGTAGCGCTTGACCATCTCGGCCGTGAGGTCGCCGATGCCGGGGGCGAGGCTCTTGCCGTCGAGAAGCTGCGCCGCGACCGGATCGACATTGTAGAGGTAATCCACCTCGCCCTTGAAGGTCTCGTAGAGCTTGTCGATCTGGGCGTAGCCGGCGCCGTGCCCGATCAGCGCGTCCCATTTCAGGCCCGCTTCCTTGGACTGGCGCAGGAACAGCGTGATGTCCGGATTGTAGCCGGTGTGGAGGATGACGTCGGGCCGTGCCCGGCGGAGCTTGGTCACGAGCGCGGAGAGGTCGCCCGAGGTGGCGGCATAGCCCTCCTTGTGGACGATCTGCATGCCGAGCGACTTGCATTTCTGCTCGTTCAGCGCCGCGATGCCGGCGCCGTAAGGACCGTCCTCGTGGATGACGGCAACCTTGATGTCCTTCACGTCCTTTGCGAACTTCGCCTTCGCGTTCTCGGCCAGGAAGTTGCAAGAGGCCTCGCCGTATTGGTCCGAATGGACTTGCGGCCGGAACACGTATTGCAGGTTCTTGTCCTTCATCACGGCGGTCGCGACGCAGATGTTCAGCCACATGAACCTCTTCGCGGCATCGACCTTGGCCGAGATCGGGACGCATTGCGCGCTCGAGAAGAAGCCCATCATGACGTCGACCTTGGTGTCGTTCAGAAGCCTCTCGGCCTCGTTGATCGCGACATCGGTCTTCGACTGTGCGTCGGCATAGAACGGAATGATCTTGTGGCCTTCCACCCCGCCACGCTCGTTGATCATGTCGATCGCGATCTTGTTGCCGATCTGGCCGGCCTTCGAGCCGCCGCCGGCCAGCGCGCCGGTCAGATCGTAGACCACGCCGACCTTGATATCGGCCATGGCGGGAGCACCCGACAGCATGGCCGCGAGAGCGCTCGCCACGGCGATCGTTGGAAGCTTCATGTCGTTCCTCCCGACGCCGCGTTGCGACGCCTCTTCGTTCTTGGGCGGAAGTTTGGTGAGGAGGCCGACGCCTTGTCAATGGCGCGCACACGTCCCTCGCAAGGGCAATCGAGCGTCATTCCGGGGCTTGCGGAGCAAGAACCCGGAATGACGGCTTGCACCCTTGGATGGATCACTCCCTGCCGCCTGCTTCCATGGATTCCGAGTTCCGCTTCGCGGCCACGGAATGACGCGGTAGGGTTCTGGCCGAGGGAGGACAGGGATGAGCACGATCAATTTCGCCGAAGGCGGGTACCGGGCGATCCCGGCCGTGTTCCAGTATTCCGGCGGCGTCGCGGCGCTGCCGGGGTTCTCGATCCGCCGGGTCCGGTTCCTCGAACCGGTCCCGGTCGCCGAGGGCTTCCGGCGCATCGAGGAGGAGATCCGGGCGGCCGGGAGGCCCCTCACAGCCTTCTGCGCCTGCGAATTGCGGTCGCCGGCCCCCTTCACCGACGAGGGCTTTCGCGACTTCAACCGGAGCTATGTCGAGCCTCTCCGGCGCTGGGGCGTGGTGGGCGACGACCTGAACCCGGTCGCCCGCAGCAATGTCTGCCCCGAGTTCGATCCGCCCACTGAGCCGTCCTTCCATGCCTTCGCCTTCACGGTCGCGGAGCCCGAATCTCGCGCGACCTTCGTGATCGCCGGCAGCGGCGAGGCGCGCGAAGGCGGAGCCCGGTACGAGGACGCCACGGTTCGGCCCGGCGAGACCTCGCCCGACGCCATCGCCGAGAAGGCGCGCTACGTCTTGGGCGAGATGGAGCGGCGGCTCGGCCTTCTCGGGATGTCGTGGCGCGAGGTCGGCGCGACACAGGTCTATACGATCCACGACCTGCATCCCTTCCTGGCCAGCGAGATCGTCCCGCGCGGCGCGACCAGAGGCGGACTCACTTGGCATTATTGCCGGCCGCCGGTGAGAGGCCTGGAATTCGAGATGGATTGCCGGCACGTGGCCCGGGAGGCCGTGATCTAGCTTCCGGCCCCAGTCAGGCCGTCCGCAGGCGTCCGGCGGCCCGCATCAGCGCCTCGCGGCCGGATGAGATCAGCGGCCAGAACAGGAGGACGAGCGCCAGCGTGGTGATGAACCCGACGAGCCCGTTCGACCAGAAGACGCGGAGATCGCCGCCCGACCCGATCATGGTCAGCCGAAACGCATCCTCGGCCCGGCTGCCGAGGACGAGCGCCAGCGTCAGCGGCGCGAGCGGGAAGCCGAGCTTCTTGAACACGTAGCCGAGGACGCCGAAGCCGAGCATCAGCCAGACGTCGAACATGGCGTTCTGGACCGCGTAGGCGCCGATCGCGCAGGAGACGAGGATCATCGGCGCGATCGCCGCGAAGGGCACGCGCAGAATAGCGGCGAAGATCGGCACCGTCGTGATGACGAGGATCAGACCTACCACGTTGCCGAGATACATCGACGCGATCAGCCCCCAGACGAAGTCCTTGTGCTCGACGAAGAGGAGCGGGCCCGGATTGAGGCCCCAGACCATGAGGCCACCGAGCAGGATCGCGGCCGTGCCCGAGCCCGGGATGCCGAGCGCCAGCATCGGCAGGAGCGCGGCCGTCCCGGCCGCATGGGCCGCCGTCTCGGGCGCGAACACGCCCTCGATGCGGCCCTTGCCGAAGCTCTCCTTGTCCTTGGCGAAGCGCTTGGCGACGTTGTAGCCCATGAAAGAGGCCGCGATGGCGCCGCCGGGCGTGATGCCGAGCCAGCAGCCGATCGCCGAGGAGCGGATCAGCGTCGCCCAATAGCGCGGCAGCGTCTTCCAGACGTCGAGGACGACCCTGAGGCTGATCCGGGCGGCGTGGCCGCGGAGCGCGAGCCGCTCCTCCATGGTGAGCAGGATCTCGCTGATCCCGAAGAGCCCGATCACGGCGACCAGGAAGTTCACGCCGCGCAGGAGCTCGGTCGAGCCGAAGGTCATCCGGAGCGTGCCCGAGACCGTGTCCATGCCGATCCCGGCGAGCAGGAAGCCGAGCGCGAGCGACACGACGATCTTGTGCTTCGGCTCGCGCCCGAGCCCGACGAAGGAGCAGAAGGTAAGGAGATAGACGGCGAAGAATTCCGGTGGCCCGAACCGGAGCGCGAATCCCGCGATCGAGGGCGCCAGGAAGGTGATCAGGAGGACGGCGACGATCGAGCCGATGAAGGACGAGGTGAAGGCCGCCGTCAGCGCCTCGGCGGCGCGGCCCTGCTGGGCCATGGGGTAGCCGTCGAAGGTGGTCGCCACCGACCAGGCCTCCCCCGGAATGTTGAACAGGATCGAGGTGATCGCGCCGCCGAACAACGCGCCCCAATAGATGCAGGACAGCATCACGATGGCCGAGGTCGGGTCCATCGTGAAGGTGAGCGGCAGGAGGATCGCGACCCCGTTCGGACCGCCGAGGCCCGGCAGCACGCCGACGAAGATGCCGAGAACGAGGCCGAGCATCATGAGCGCGAGCTTGTCGACCGTGAGGAGGACCGTGAAACCCTGGAGGAGCAGGCCGAAGGCTTCCATGCCGCCCTCTAGTAGCCGAGCGCCGCTTCGAGCGGTCCCTTCGGCATGATGACGTTGAAGGCGACCTCGAAGGTGCCGAACATCACCGCCACGAAGACGAAGGCGGCGAGCACCGACTTCCAGGGCGCGATCCGGCCGATGAGCATCATGAACCCGGCGACGAGGAGAAAGCTCGCGACGTAGAGGCCGAGATATTCCATCGCCGCGACATAGAGCAGCGTCGGCACGAAGACCTGAGCCACGCGCCGCAGCTGGTCGCGCGTGACGAAGGCCGCCCCGCCCTCCCCCGCATGGTCGAGGATCGCCGAGACGAGGCCGACCAAGGCGGCGCCGCCGAGCAGGATCGAGAGGTAGAACGGGAAATAGCCGACCTCCGGCCCGTCGGCAGCCCAGCGCGCGCCGGTGCGCCAATTGTCCCAGGCCATCACGGCCGCGAAGACGACGATCGCTAAGCAGACGACGATGTCGACGCTCCGCGAGCGGACGACCGGGCGTTCGTCTTCGGAAGCGAGGTCAGGCATGGCGATTCAGCAGACGCCGCTCATCCCGGCGTAAGCCGGGATCCAGCACGGGGGGTGGTCTGGGTCCCGGCTTCCGCCAGGACGAGCGGAGAGGTGCGCGGCCAGAATGACGGAGCGGCGCCGCTCAATTCGTGCCCGCGACGAAGCCTGCCTCGGTCATCAGCTGCTTGTGCAGCGTGTCGTCCTTCTCGAGGAAGGCCGTCATCTCCGGCCCGGTCATGAAGGCGGGCTTCAGCGCCTGCTTCTCCATGTAATCCTTGAACTCGGGCGTCTCGGAAACCTTCCTGAACAGGTCGGTGTAGAACGCGACCTGGTCCGGCGTGACCTTGCCGGGCAGGAACATGGCCCGGAGCATCGTGTATTCCACGTCGAGGCCCTGCTCCCGGCAGGTCGGCACGTCGTTCCAGGACAGGTCGCCCGCGACCTTGGTCTTGTAGGCGATGCGTTCCTTGTCGAAGATGCAGAGCGCGCGCGCCTGGCCGGCGCGCCAGATCTCGAGATTCTCGGACGGATTGTTGACGTTCGCGGCGGTGTGATTGCCGACGAGTTGGGTCGCGGCCTCGCCGCCCGACTTGTAGGGCAGGTAGCTGAACTTCGCGCCTGTCCGCTTCTCCACGAAGGCCGTGAGGATGTGGTCCTCGCGCTTCGACCCGGTGCCGCCCATCTTGAAAGGCGGCTTCGCGGCCTTGGCGGCCTCGGTGAAGTCCTTGACGGTCTTGTAGGGCGAGTCCGCGTTCACCCACAGGCCGAACTGGTCGAAGGCCAGGATCGAGACGGGCGTCAGCTGGCGCCAGTCGAAGGGGATCTTCGCGGCCAGCGGCAGCGTGTAGATCAGCGAATAGGCGATCAGGAACTTGTGCGGGTCGGCCTCGCTCGACTTCATGTACATCAGGGCTTCGGCACCCGACGCGCCGCCCTTCAGGGACACGACGACCGGGTGCTTCAGGAGGTTGTGCTTCTGGATCGCCGCCTGAAGCATCCGGGCCATCTGGTCGGACGCGCCGCCGGGCCCGGCCGCGACGACGATCTCGACGGACTTGGTCGGCTCCCAGGCGGCCCGGGCCGGACTCGCGAGGAGCGGGACGAGGGCGGCCGCGGCGAGGGCAAGGCAGCGCGATGCATGTCGGCGTGTCATGTCGTCCTCCCGGCGGACGGCTGATTCAGCCTGCCCGTCCACGTGTCGTTGCGGGTGACTATGCATCGATGGCGGGTCCATACAAGCGGCTTCGCAGCGCCCGTGTCCCCGCAGACCTCCGCGCCCGGGTCCGGCGGGCCATGAACGGGCTTGCCGCTCAGGGGCGGCCGTGCCTTCGTGCAGGATGGGTCGAAGCCGTCACGGTCGGACCGGGAGAGATGCCGATGCCGCTCTGCATACCCGTGATCCTCGGGACCGTCCGGTCCGACAGGCAAGGCATCCGGGCCGCCCATTTCGTGATCCGGCGGCTCACCGAACGCGGCCACGAGGCGGCGCTGGTCGATCCGAGGGAGCTCCAGCTTCCGCTCCTCGACCGCATGTACAAGGAGCATCCGAGGGGCGAAGCCCCGGAGACGCTGGAGCGGCTGGCAACCCTCTATCGCCGCGCCGACGCCTTCGTGGTGGTCTCGGCCGAATACAACAATTCCATTCCGCCCGCCCTCTCGAACACGCTCGACTATTTCCTCGAAGAGTATTTCTGGCGGCCCTCCGCCATCTGCTGCTACTCGGCCGGCCGCTACGGCGGCGTCAGGGCCGCGATGCAGCTCCGGGCGATGCTCGCCGAGCTCGGCACGCCCTCGATCCCGTCCATCCTGCCGATCCCGGAGATCGGGAAGACGCTCAGCCCGGAGGGCGAGCCGCTCCAACCCTGGCTCGACCGGTCCGCGACCAAGTTCTTAGACGAAGTCGACTGGTATGCCGAGGCCTTCCGGCGGCAACGGGCCGAAGGCGTGCCGTATTGAGCGTCCAGGAAGCGCCAGGATGGCCGCGCGCTCGTGTCCCGTTGACCTGCCAGGCGGGCTGAAGCACCTTTCGGCTCCTTCAACGGGCGACCTCACGTGATCTCTCGAATGACCTCGGCGGCCTCGCCCGGTCGGATGCCGGGCGCAGCGCCTTCCGGCCGATCGAGGATGTGTCCGTGACGCGCCGCAGCCGGCGCCTGGCCATCATCGGGACCTCGGGCATCGTCCTTGCGGCAGCCCTCGCCCTCGTCTTGTTCGCGATGCGGGATACGATCGTCTTCTTCAAGGCCCCGACCGAGGTCGTGGCGTCCGGCCCGGTCGGCACCCGCATCCGGCTCGGCGGCCTCGTCGAATCCGGCTCCGTCCGGCGCGGGTCGGACCAGATGATCGAATTCGCGGTGGAGGACGGCAACGCCCGCGTCCCGGTGCGCTACCGGGGCATCCTGCCGGACCTCTTCAGGGAGGGTCAGGGCGTCGTGACGGAGGGCATCCTGTCCGCCTCCGGCACCTTCGTGGCCGACACGGTGCTGGCCCGCCACGACGAATCCTATATGCCGCGCGAGGTCGTCGACGCCCTGAAGGCGCAGGGTCGGTGGCAGGAGGGCTCTGGCCTCCGCAAGACGACGCAGAAATAGCCGGTGCTGATCGAGGCAGGTCACTACGCCTTCGCGCTCGCCCTCGGGCTCTCGGTGTTGCAGCTCGTCCTGCCGCTCTGGGGCGCGCGGACCGGCGATCCGGTGCTGATGGGGATCGCGCGTCCGGCCGCCTTCGGAGTCTGCGGCCTTCTCCTCTTCTCCTTCGTGGCGCTGACCGCCGCCCATGTCACGTCAGACTTCTCGGTCGCGAACGTGGTCGAGAATTCCCACACCCTGAAGCCGATGATCTACAAGGTCTCCGGCGTCTGGGGGAACCACGAGGGCTCGATGCTCCTCTGGGTTCTGATCCTCGCCGTCTTCGGGGCGCTCGTCGCCGCGAATCCGCGGGCGGTGCCGCTCCGGCTCCGCACGCTCGCGCTCGCGATCCAGGCGTCCGTCACCTGCGCCTTCCAGATCTTCGTCCTCTTCACCTCGAACCCGTTCCGGCGGCTGGACCCCGCCCCGCTCGAGGGCAACGACCTCAACCCGATCCTCCAGGATCTCGGCCTCGCGATCCATCCGCCGCTCCTCTATGTCGGCTATGTCGGCTTCTCGATGACCTTCGCCTTCGCCATGGCGGCGCTGATCGACGGTCGCGTGGACGCCGTCTGGGCGCGGGCGGTGCGGCCCTGGGCGCTGCTGGCCTGGAGCTTCCTCACGCTCGGCATCGCGATGGGCTCATACTGGGCCTATTACGAGCTCGGCTGGGGCGGGTTCTGGTTCTGGGATCCGGTCGAGAACGCGTCCCTCATGCCGTGGCTCGCCGGCACGGCCCTCCTCCACTCCGTCGTCGTGATGGAGAAGCGCGAGGCGCTGAAGATCTGGACGATCCTGCTCGCGATCCTGACCTTCTCGCTGTCGCTGCTCGGCACCTTCCTGGTCCGCTCCGGCGTGCTCACCTCGGTCCACACCTTCGCGGTCGATCCCGGCCGCGGCATCTTCATCCTGATCATCCTGTCCGTCTTCATCGGCGGCTCGCTCGCGATCTTCGCATGGCGGGCGCCGGCCCTGCGCCAGGGCGGGCTCTTCGCCCCGATCTCCCGCGAAGGCGCGTTGATCCTGAACAACCTCTTCCTTGCCAGCGCCTGCGCGACGGTCTTCCTCGGCACCCTCTATCCCCTCGCACTCGAGGGAATCACGGGGGACAAGATCTCGGTCGGGGCGCCCTATTACGCACTCACCTTCGTGCCGCTCGTGGTGCCGCTCCTCCTCCTTGTTCCCTTCGGTCAGCGGCTCAGCTGGAAGCGCGGCGACGCGCTCGCGGCCGGGCAGCGGCTGCTTTTCGCGATGGCGGCCGCGATCGTGCTCGTCCTCGCGCTCGTCGCCATGCAGGCAGGCGGGCCGGTGGCCGCACCGCTCGGAATCGGGCTCGGCGCCTTCCTGGTCCTCGGCTCGATGACCGAGATCTGGAGCCGGTCCTGGGTCCCGGGGCGCGGTGCGGGTCTCGCCCTCCGCCGCGCCGTCGGGCTGCCGCGCGCGACATGGGGCAGCGTCGTCGCGCATGCCGGGATGGGAATCACCGTGATCGGACTCGCGGCCCAGGCCTGGAGCGGCGAGACGATCGCGACCGCCCGGACCGGCACCGTCCTCACGGTCGGGTCCTACCAGGCGAAGCTCGTCTCGCTCGGCACGAGCCCCGGCCCGAATTTCTCGGCCCAGGTCGCGACGCTTGAGGTCAGCCGCGACGGTGTCGTGCTCGGCCCCGTTCAGGCCGAGAAGCGCAGCTTTCCCTCGCGCGAGATGACCACGAGCGAAGCCGGAATCCTGACCCGCGGCGTGAGCCAGTTCTACGTGAGCCTCGGCGAGGTCTCGCCGGATGGGTCGGTCGGGCTCCGCCTCTACGACAAGCCGCTCGTTCTCCTGATCTGGCTTGGTGCCGTCGCGATGGCGGCCGGCGCCGCCCTCTCGCTCAGCGACCGGAGCCTTCGCGTCGGCGCCCCGGGCCGGGTGCGCACGACGAGCCTGGTTCCAGCCGAGTAGGGCGCTCGGCGCGGGTCGAGCACTCGGCCGCCCGGATCGGAAGGCCCGGGCAAATGACCGGGTTCCGGATCGACACCGCGCCATCAGCTATGCCAGGATCGAGCGTCTCGACGGGGAGGTCGCCATGGCCATGTCCGACGCTACTTATCTTCGGCCGACGATGCCGAACCGAATTCCGGATGCCCGGATCGTCGGCATCGACGACCTGAAGACCGCGCTCGCCAAGGGCTATGCCGATTTCATGGCGATGCCGAGCCACCTTATCTTCGTCGGGCTGATCTATCCGATCCTCGGCGTCTTCCTGTCGAGCTTCGCCTTCGGCGAGGCCACCATGCCCCTCCTTTTCCCTCTCGCCTCCGGTTTCGCCCTCGTCGGTCCGCTCGCCGGGATCGGGCTCTACGAACTCAGCCGAAGGCGCGAGCGGGGCGAGGTGCCGACCTGGACCGACGCCTTCGCGGTGCTGAGGGGACCATCGATCAGCGCAATCCTCGGGATGGGCGTGGTGCTGGTGGTGATCTTTCTGCTGTGGCTCGCGACGGCCTACGGGCTTTTCAGCGCGATCATGGGCCAGCGGGCCAATGCGAGCTATCCGGACCTGATCCGCGAGATCCTGACCACGGGCCGGGGCTGGGCCCTGATCCTCGTCGGCAACGCGGTCGGACTCGCCTTCGCAATCCTGGTCCTGACCGTCAGCGTGATCGCCTTCCCGATGATCCTGGACCGAAATGTCGGGATCGGAACGGCGATGGAGACGTCGCGAAAGGTCGTGCTCGCCAACCCCGCACCATGGCGGCCTGGGGCGCGATCTTCGCCGGGCTGCTCGCGCTCGGCTCAATCCCGCTCTTCATCGGTCTCGCGATCGTGATGCCGATCCTCGGCCACGCGACGTGGCACCTCTACAGGGCCACGGTCCAGCCGTGATCGCCCCTTCGTCGTCCGCGGATTTCACGCGGCCGCTCCGGGCGCTATAGCCTGGACGGGCCGCTCCGGCTCGCGCCTCGGGAGCCGTCGTGGCCGACCGTTCCGACTACGACGTCGTCATCCTGGGCGCCGGTCTCGCGGGTCTGAGCCTTGCCGTGAGGCTCGCCGACCTCCCCCAGATCCGGACGCTCGTCCTCGAGCCGCGCACGCATAGTCCGCGCGATCGGACCTGGTGTTCCTGGCGGCTCCTCGACCATCCCTTCGCGCCAGCCGTTTCGGCCTCCTGGCAGAGCTGGGAGGTAATGCGGCGCGATGCGGCCGGCCGGCCGGTCGCGGCATCGCAGACGAGCGCCGAATGCCCCTACGACATGATCCCGTCGGATCGGCTCTGGGACGTCGCACTCTCCCGGCTCGACCGCGCGCCACAGGTCGAGCTTCGCATGGGCTGCCGGGCGCTCGGCATGGCGGAGCGAACCGACGGCGTCACCGTCACGACCGAGGCGGGCCCGATCGAGGCGGGCCTCGTCTTCGACAGCCGGCCGCCCCCGCCCGGCCCGCCGGGCGATTTCGTGCAGCGCTTCCTCGGCCAGGAGGTCGTGACCGAGGCCCCGGTCTTCGATCCGTCGCGGGCGACCCTGATGGATTTCGACGTGCCGCAGCATCCGGGGGTCGTCCACTTCCTCTACGTCCTGCCGACATCGCCGACCGAGGCGCTGGTCGAGGATACGTGGCTCGCGCCGGCGCATGTGCCGCTGCCGGACCATCGCGCCGCGATCCGCGAATATCTCGGCGCGCGTTTCGGCGTGACCGCCTTTACCCCTCGCTTCGAGGAGGAAGGCGCGATCCCGATGAGCCCCGGCTTGCGGGCGCCGGAGGCGGCCGGACGGGTGATCCCGATCGGGACGGCCGGCGGCGCCGTCAAGCCGTCGTCGGGCTATGCCTTCCTGGCGATCCAGCGGATGGCTGACGAGCTCGCGGCCGGGATCGCCGCCGGCCGGCGACCCACGCCCTTTCGCGTCCGCAGCCGAACCGCCAGCTGGATGGACGAGGTCTTCCTGTCCGCGCTGCTCCGCGCGCCGGAGATCGCGCCGCATCTCTTCGTCAGCCTGTTCGCCCGCTGCCGGCCCGAGCCCTTGATCCGCTTCCTGAACGATGTCGGCAGTCCAACCGACATCGCCCGGGTGATCGCCGCGATGCCGAAATGGCCGATGATCGACGCGGCATTCCGGACGCCTCCGCCCCTCTTCGGCCGGTAATGTCTCGTCGAACGGGGTTGGATCGCGACTGAAACCATTCCATCGTGGCGACGGTGTCCGCGAGCGGGCGGATCGGGAAAGGCAGGACAAGGATGCGGGTCATCGTGTTGAGCATGGTCGCGTGTTTCGTGGCGCCGGGTCTGGCGGCCGCCCAGGACGCCGCCGCCGGCGAGCGGGTCTTCGCCCAATGCCGCGCCTGCCATCAGGTCGGACCGAGCGCGAGATCGGCGGTGGGCCCCATTCTGAACGGACTTTTCGGCCGCAAGGCGGGGAGCTACGAAGGTTATGCCTATTCGCCCGCAAACAAGAATTCCGGCCTGACCTGGGACGAGGCGACCTTCCGGGACTATATCAAGGATCCGAAGGCCAAGATCCCGGGCACGAAGATGATCTATGCGGGCCTGAAGAACGAGCAGCAGGTCAACGACCTGGTCGCTTACCTGAAGCAATTCGATGCCACCGGAAACAAAGCCGCGAATTGAGGAGCCCGCATGACGATCACGGCTGACCTGACGGGACGCACCGTCCTCGTGACCGGCGGCGCCTCCGGCATCGGCCTCGCGGCCGCGACGCTCTTCGCGCGCTGCGGCGCCCGCGTCGCCCTGAACCATCTGTCGGATGACGCGCGCGGCGAGGAGGCGGTCTCGCGCCTTCGCGCCGAGGGGTTCGACGTCGTCGGAGCGCCCGGCAACGCGGCGAAGCCCGGCGACGCCGAGGCCATGGTCGAGAGCGCGATCGCCTCGCTCGGGCGGCTCGACTACCTCATCAACAATGCCGGCGTGACCGGGACCGTCGAGCCGATCCCGTTTCCGGAACTCGACCGGATGACGGACGAGTTCTGGCAGAAGATGCTGGGGACGAACCTCGTCGGCCCGTTCCGCTGCAGCCGCGCCGCGGCGCCGGCGTTGCGGGCCTCCAAAGGCGCGATCGTCATGACGGCCTCCGTCGCGGGCCTCGGCCGCCGCGGCTCGAGCATCGCCTATGGCGCCTCGAAGGCCGGGCTCGTGAACCTGACGAAGGCCCTGTCCCGGGCGCTCGCGCCGGATGTGCGCGTGAACGCGGTCGCGCCGGGGCTCGTCGACACGCCGATCACGGCGCCCTGGCCTGAGAGCCGCAAGGCGGAGACGCGCGACCGCACCCTGCTGGCCCGCCTCGGCCGGCCCGAGGAGATCGCGGAAGCCATGTTGTTCCTGGCCGCAGGCGCGAGCTACATGACGGGCGAGGTGGTGGTCGTCGACGGCGGCTTCAACTGAGCAGGTCCTGCCCGGCCGTGCCGCGCCCGTGATCTCCCCGATTCCCCATGACGAGAGCCGCATGATCGACCTCTATTCCTGGACCACGCCGAACGGCCGCAAGGTCTCGATCGCGCTGGAAGAACTCGGGCTTTCCTACGAGGCGCATGCGATCGACATCTCGAAGGACGAGCAGTTCCAGCCCGACTTCCTGAAGATCGCGCCGAACAACCGCATCCCGGCGATCGTCGACCGGGAGACCGGGATCAGCCTGATGGAATCCGGCGCCATCCTGATCTACCTCGCCGACAAGGCCGGCGCGCTGCTGCCGCCCGAGGGCGAGGCCCGCTACCGCGTCATCGAATGGCTGATGTGGCAGATGGGCGGGCTCGGCCCGATGGCCGGCCAGGCCCATCACTTCCTGCGCGCCAACAAAGGCGCCTCGGCCTATGCGGAGGAGCGCTACGTCGAGGAGGCGAAGCGGCTCTACGGCGTTCTCGACCGCCGCCTCGAAGGCCGCGACTATATCGTCGACGAATACTCCATCGCCGACATCGCCTGCTGGCCCTGGGTCTCGCGTTACGCCTGGCACGAGGTCGATCTCGACGCCTTCCCGAGCGTGAAACGCTGGTACAAGGCCATCGCGCTCCGGCCCGCCGTGCAGCGCGGCTACCAGGTCCCGAAGCACACGGGCGACATCCCGATGCCGGACTGACCGGAAGGCACGACATGCCCGCGCGATCCCTCACCCGCCGCCAGGCGACCGGCCTCTTCCTCGGCGGGGCCGCCGTCCTCGTGGCCCGGCCGGCCACGGCGGAGACGCGCTGGCGCATGGCGACGGAGTATCCGGCGAGCGCCATGCCGGGCGAGGGCATCGCGGCCTTCGCCCGGTCGCTCGCCGAGTTCTCGGGCGGCGAGATCGCGATCGAGCCGGTCTTCGACGCCAAGGGCGAGTTCCGGTCGGCCGAGATCGTCAAGACGGTCGCCGCGCAGCAGATCGAAGCGGGCGACGCCTTCGGACCGGCGCTCTCCGCCCTCGACCCGCTCTTCGCCCTGTCCTCCCTGCCCTTCCTGGTCCGGTCGGTGGCGGATGCCCGCCGCCTCGCCGACCTCGCCCGCGACGCCTATCTCCGCTCGCTCGCGGAGCGCGGCCTCGTCCTCCTCTACGTGACGCCCTGGCCGCCGACCGGGCTATGGACCCGGACCGACCTCGCCTCGGTCGACGCGCTCCGGGCGCTCTCGGTCCGGGCTTACGACGCGAGTTCCACCGAAGTCCTCCTCCGGGCGGGCGCGAAGGCGCAGAACCTGTCCTTTGCCGATGCGATGCCGAAGCTGAAGGACGGCAGCGTCGACGCGGTCCTCTCCTCGGGCGACGGCGGCGCCGGCCGCAACCTGTGGCAGTTCCTGCCTCATTTCGCGGAGGTGAATTACGCGATCCCGCTCTCCTTCGCGGTCCTCGACGCGAAGGTCCATCGCACACTGCCCGACCGGATCCGCCAGGCCGTCGACCGGGCCGGCGCCGCGACCGAGGCGCGCCAATGGGAGGCGCTCCGCACGCGGCTCGACGAGAACTACGCCCGCATGCGCCAGAACGGCGTCACCATCCGGACCGAACTCGGCCCGGCGATCGCCTCGCTCCTGCGCTGGGCCGGCGAGGCCACGATCGCCGACTGGCGCACCAAGGCCGGCTCGGCCGCCCTCGCCATCCTCGACAGCTTCAAGCAGGGCTGAGGAGCCATGGGCCTGGCGTCGCCCGACACACGGCGGCGATCTCCCTCCCCGGAGGGGAGGGCCGAGTCGGCGAGGCCGAACCGGGGTGGGGACACGCGGCCCGGGCTGTCCCCACCCCGGTTCGAAGCTCCGCTTCGACTCGCCCTCCCCTCCGGGGAGGGAAAGGCCCGCGAGCCCGCTCGGGCCACATTCTGACGCGCACGACATGGCCTCGATCCGCACCGCCGACCTCCTCGCTCTTATCCAGAACGGCCTCCCCCCAGGCTCGCCGACGGCGCGCGTCGTCGTGGTCGGCGCCGGCATGGCGGGGCTCGTTGCCGCGCAGCACCTGCACGATGCCGGACACGAGGTGACCGTGATCGAGGCTCGCCAACGCGTCGGCGGCCGGGTCCGCACGCTGCGCGAGCCCTTCACGCACGGGCTCTACGCGGAAGTGGGCGCGATGCGGATCCCGCGCGCCCACAAGCTCTCGATGGCCTATGTCGAAAAGTTCGGCCTCGCGGTCGAGCCGTTCACGATGAACAACCCGGAGGGCTTCTACCACCTGCACGGCCGCAAATGCCGCATCAAGGATGCCGAGATCGATTTCGACCAGCTCGGCTTCGACCTCGCGACCGGCGAGCGCGGCCGCACGGCTTTGGCTCATTGGAACGCCGTCATCCAGCCCTTCGCTCACCGGGTGGAGCAGGAGGGCGAAGGCGTCTGGGACCGGATCTCGCACGAATACGATCAATATTCGACGCGCGAATTCCTCGAGGCCAACAACTGGTCGGAAGGACTGATCGAGACCTTCGGCCTCCTCGCCTCGCAGGAGGCGGTGATGAACATGTCCTTCCTCGAGCTGCTGCGCGAGGAGGTCGGCCAATACTATGTCGACATGGTCGAGATCGCGGGCGGCATGGACCGGCTGCCGCGCGCCTTCGTGCCACTTCTCGGCTCCCGCATCCGCTTCGGGGCCAAGATGTTCGCGATCGAGCATGACGACACCGGCGTCAGCATTCACTACCGGACGGCCGGCGGACGCTTCGCCGTGCGGGGCGATTATGCCGTCGTCACGGTCCCGTTCCCGGTGCTGCGTCACATCGAGATCGCCCGGCCGCTCAGCTACGCGAAGCAGCGAGCGATCCGGCAATTGCATTACGACGCCTCGGCCAAGGTCCTCCTCCAGTTCAACCGCCGCTTCTGGGAGGAGGATGACGGCATCTATGGCGGCGGCTCGGTCACCGACCTGCCGATCCGCAACGCCTATTATCCCGACCACGGCCGCGAGACCGGCCGCGGCGTGGTGCTGGCGAGCTACACCTGGGCCGACGACGCCCAGCGCTGGGGCTCGCTTTCCGAACACGACCGCGTCGTCCAGGCGCTGGAGAACCTCGCCCTCATCCACCCCCAGGCGCAGATCGAGTTCGAATGCGGCGCCTCGAAGATGTGGCACCACGACGAATTCGCCGGCGGCGCCTTCGCCATGTTCCAGCCCGGCCAGCAGACGGCCCTCTTCCCCCACACCATCGCCCCCGAAGGCCGCCTCCACTTCGCCGGCGAACACGCCTCCCTCCACCACGCCTGGATCCAGGGCGCGATCGAATCGGGGCTGCGCGCCGCGCAGGAGGTGCATGAGGCGGCGGGGCGGGTGTGAGGATGACGTGGGCGATCCAAGGCGCGCACGTTACGCCCTCGCCGCTCCCGGCACCTCGCCGGCGGTCGCCCTGCTGCCGTTCTTGAGCAGGGCGCGCTGACGCTCGAACATGGCGCGATCCGTCTCGGCCTGTGCCGAACGGTCGAAGATGGACACCAGGACGCAAGTAGCGAGAGCAAGCGGCAGGGTGATCAGCGTCGGCGGGTCCAGCGGGAAGATCGGCTCCGCATAGCCCAGCACCTTCACCCAAACGGGCGGGCCGACGATCGTCAGCAAAAGCGCGCTCACGAGCCCGACGCTCCCGCCGATGACGGCGCCCCGCGTCGTGAATCCCTTCCAGTACATGGCCAGGATCAGGACGGGGAAATTCGAACTCGCGCTGATCGAGAAGGCAAGGCCGACCATGTAGGCGATGTTCTGCCGCTCGAAAGCGATCCCGAGGAGGACGGCCACGATGCCGACCCCTAGCGTCGCGATCTTGGCAACCCGGACCTCGTCGTGATCGCTCGCCAATCCCCGCTTGAGCACGCTGGCGTAGAGGTCGTGGGACACGGCCGAGGCAGCCGCGAGCGTCAATCCCGCCACCACAGCCAGGATGGTGGCAAACCCGATCGCGGAGTTCAGCCCGAGCAGGATGTTGCCGCCCAGTGCATGCGAGAGGTGGATCGCGACCATGTTGCCGCCACCGATCGGTGCGCCGTTGGGCCCGAGGTATTCGGGGGAGGATGCGACGATCGCCAGGGCGCCGAACCCGATGATGAAGATCAGCGAGAAGAAGTAGGCCACGATGGCGCAGCCCCAGAACATCGAATTGCGGGCGGCGCGTGCATCCGGGACCGTAAAAACGCGCATCAGGAGATGCGGCAGGCCGGCGGCCCCGACGAACAGCGCCACCGCGAGCGACAAGGTCGAGAACGGCGAGGCCGCGAAGGTCGAAGGCTGCAGGATGGCGCCGTGCTTGGCATGGACTTCGACGGCCTTGGCGATGATCCGGTCGTAGCTGAAGCCGAAATACGACAGGGTGAGTAGCGCCGTGAAGGTCGCCGTGCAGAGGAGCAGGACGGCCTTGATGATCTGCACCCAGGTCGTCGCCACCATGCCGCCGAACATGACGTAGCAGATCATCAGGATGCCGACGCTCAAGACGGCGTATAGATAGGGCAAGCCGAAGAGCAACTGGATGAGCTGCCCCGCTCCGACCAACTGGGCGATGAGATAGAACGACACGATCGACAGCGACGACAACGCAGCCAGCGTCCGGACGGGCCGCGGCGACAGCCGAAAGGCGATCACGTCCGAGAAGGTGTACTTTCCCAGCCGGCGCAGCGGATCCGCCAGGAAGAAGATGATCAGCGGATAGCCGAGCGTATAGCCAACAGCATAGACGAGACCGTCGAAGCCGGTTCCGAAGATCAGGCCGGAAAGTCCCAGGAAGGCGCCCGCCGAGATGAGATCGCCAGCGAGCGCCAGCCCGTTCTGCGCGCTCGTGACCTGGCCGTTCGCCGTGTAATAATCGGCGGCCGATCGCGTTCGGCCCGCGGCCCAATACGTGATGACGAGCGTGATTGCGACGAAGAATACGAACAGGCCGATCGCCGTGACGTTCAGGCCACTCTGCGGCGTCCGGGTGGCAGCCTGGCTCAGCGCCACGCCGGTCCCGGCGAGCAATGCGAGGCCGCCTCCCGCAAGCCGGATCATGCCCGATCCTCGAGCGCGTTGGCGACCAGGACGTGGAGACCCGTGCAGAGTACCGACGTCCAGATCAGGCCGATCGCGTAGAGGAACCAGAGGCTGACCGTTCCACCCTGCACTATGGGACGGGCGAGATAGCTCGGCGCGAAGGCGGCAAGGCCCATAAACAGGAAGAATAGCGAGCCCAGGAAGGCTAGCAGGCCGACGCCTAGGTGGAATGTGTTTAGACGCACTTGCGCACTCCCTGGCACCAACTATCTCGAATTTACCGACGGGTAAGCAGGAGGTCTACAGACGCCCTGACACATCAAGAAGCAGTACTGCTAAAACTTTATTCAAAGCGGCGGCAAAACGATCATGGGATGACGCCGTGGGACGTTGATCGTCCGGCAGTGTCGGTCTTAGATGCTGCCCAACCTCTTTGTGCGGACAGCTCCACCATGTACCGTCTCATCAGTGCGACCCCCAGCCCTTATGCGCGCAAAGTGCGTATCCAGCTGGCCGAGAAGAGCATCCCGTTCGAGCTGATCACGGAGGTGCCGTGGAACAGGGATACGGCGACGCCCAAGTATAATCCCCTTGAGAAGCTGCCTGTTCTGATCTGCCAGAATGGCGATAGTGTCTACGAATCCCGGTTCATCAACGAATGGGTCGAGCTGAAGCATCCGGAGCCACCGCTCGTTCGGGCTGACCCGGACGAGATCATCCTCACCAAGCGGTTCGAGGTGCTGAGCGACGGAATCTGCGACGCCTGCGTGCTCGTTTTTTGGGAGCGCGCACGGAGCGAGGCCGCCCAAAGCCAGGAATGGACGGCGCGCCAGCTCAGAAAGGCTGAAGGTGGTTTGCGCGAGATCTCCCGCCTTCTCGCCGACAACGAGTATTGCGTTAGCGACCGGCTGACCCTCGCAGATATCGCGGTCGGCAGCTGCCTCGGTTGGCTCAACGTGCGCATGCCGGAGATGCCGTGGCGAGACAATCATCCTAACCTTACGGCGCTGCACGATCGGCTGGAGGAGAGACCCTCGTTCAAGGGCTCGGTACCGTACGCGCAGGTCATCAGCGACCCGGTGGTCTGATCCCCGCTAGATGATGCGGCGACAAGCTTGACACCAACGATGTACTAGGAATATAAGCAGACATCCTCCTCGCCGAGGGGCGCTCTCGCGAGGCGTCGTGATGGCGGGGGAGGATCGGCGCCTGCGGGCGGGGTTCGCGGCCCCGCACTCGGGAGGCCGGTCCAGATCCGTCCCCCCGGTACTACGGCCGGGGCGCGCCGAAGGCGCTTAAGGGCGGCGGGCGAGGTTATGGCCTCGTGGCGCCGTGCCGAAGTCCGGAAGGTCCGGTCCGAAATCGCCGCGCGCGGGGCGCCGAGAGGCTCTCCAAACTACCAAGATCAAGCGTCCGGCGTCTCGTGCCCCTCGACCTGTTCTTTGAAGCATCCCGTGATGACCGACCTGGGGACCGGGAAGGACGGTGCGTGGGCGGGGCACAGGCTCTTCCACCGGCGGCGTCATGCTGAGGAGCCTCGCAGCGGCGTCTCGAAGCACGCGACCGGCTTGGTGGAGGGGGCGTGCGTCCTTCGAGACGGCCGGCTGTGCCGGCCTCCTCAGGATGACGCGATGGGTGGATGCCCGCACGGAGAGGATCGCTTCCAGTCTGCCGCGCTTCCGTGGGTTTCGGGTTCTCGCTTTCAGCAAGCCCCGGAATGTCGGGGGTGGCCGCCGCCATGCTGCGCTTCCCCTCTCCGCGCGAGCCGAGCTAAGGACGGGGGGTCAGGAGGACGGAACGGGCATGGCGAGGATCTCACGCCGGGGGGTGTTCGGCATCGGGGCCGGGGTGTCGGTCGCCTTCGTCGATGCGGAGGCGCCCGCCGTCGCGCAACCGGCCGGCGGGCTGCCGCCGACCTTCACGCTGCTGCTCGTCAACGACATCTACAAGATGGGCGAGACCAAGGGCCGGGGCGGGTTTCCGCGGCTCGCCGCGATCGTCAAGGCCGAGCGGGCGCGCGGCGTGCCGACCCTGTTCTGCCATGCGGGCGATACCTTCTCGCCCTCGCTGATGTCCGGCTTCGACCAGGGCGAGCATATCGTGGCGCTGACGAACCTGATCGAGCCCGACGTCTTCGTGCCCGGAAACCACGAATTCGATTTCGGCAAGGACGCCTATTTCAAACGCATGGGCGAGGCGCGCTTCCCGTTCCTCGGCGCGAACGTGAGCCTCGCGGACGGCTCGCCCGTGCCGGGCATGCGGCCCTCGCAGATCTACGGCTTCGGCCCGGTGAAGGTTGGCCTCGTCGGTCTCGTCATGGAGGAGGTGCCGCGGGTCTCCCATTCCGGCGACCTTCGCTTCAACCCGGTGATGCAGACGCTGCGGACCGAGGTCGAGGCGCTGCGGGCCCGGGGCGCCGACATCCTGGTCGCCGTCACGCATACCGACCGGGCGGTCGACAACCAGATCGTCCGCTCGCGCCTCGTCGACATCCTGCTCACCGGCCACGACCACGACCTCGCCATCACCTTCGACGGCAAGACCGTGATGGTGGAATCGAGCGAGGAGGGAAATTTCGTGACCGCGATCGACGTGACGGCGACGGTTTCTGGCGAAGGCCTCGCCCGCACCATCGCCTGGTCGCCGAGCTTTCGCGTTCACGATTCGGCCAAGGTCGTGCCCGACCCGGACGTGACGCGCGTGGTCGCGGCCTATGAGGGCGGCCTCTCGGCCGTGCTCGACGTCGTGCTCGGCACGACGGCGGTCGCGCTCGACAGTCGCACCGGCGTGGTCCGCTCGGGCGAGGCCGCGATCGGCAACCTCGTCAGCGACGCGATGCGAGAGACGACCGGCGCCGACGTGACCGTGATGAATGCGGGCTCGATCCGGGCGAACGAGATCTATCCGGCCGGAGCGACGCTCCGCCGTCGCGACATCCTGTCGGAACTTCCCTTCGGCAACACCACGGTGCTGGTCGACCTGTCCGGTGCGGACATCGTGGCCGTGCTCGAACACGGCTTCTCGGCGGCGGGCGAACCGAGCGGCCGCTTTCCCCAGGTCTCCGGGCTCAGGGTCGCCTATAGCGGACGCGCTCCCGTCGGCCGCCGGGTCCGGACGGTGACGGTCGGCGGCGAGCCTCTCGATCTCGCACGGCGCTATCGGCTGGCGGCGAACAACTTCATGCTCGGCGGCGGCGACGGCTACACCATGCTGGCGCGCGGCCGGGTGCTGATCGGCGCGACCGACGGCAAGCTCGTCGCGACCGAGGTGATGGACTACGTCCGGGCCCGCGGCGAGGTCAGCCCCGCGCTCGAGGGCCGAATCGTCGCCCTCGACTAAGACGCGACGCCCGTTATCAAGCTTGGCAGGAGGCCGGCTCCGCAGATAAGTTGCAGCGTGTGGATCGGCGCGGGGACGTGGCGGATGCGGGCGGCTCGACGGGGCAGAGGAACGGCCCGCCCGGGACTCTTCGGCGCTCCGGTGTTGGGTCAGGGGTGACCGCGTGAGCAACGACCTCGCCGCGGTCCTGGACGGGATCGTTCGTCGGCACGGCAACGGCATCCTGAGCGACCGGGCCCGGCTCTTCGCGCTGCTGCGAGACTACGCCCCGGGCGACCTCCGGGCCGTGCGTCTCCTGATGACGGCCTACGATTCCGGTGCCGCCGGACGGCTGCAAGCGCAGGGCGGCGCGGGACCGACCCCTCTCCAGGACGAGACGGACCGGATGGTGGCGGGCTACGGGGCGAGCCCCGATCTCGCCCGGGCAGCCATTCTGACCTGGGCGGCGTTCGCCGCCAGCACGGCCGGCGGGGCCAGCACGCAGCCGATCCGACCTTTGCCGCTCCCGGGCGAGCCGGTGCCGGTGCGGCCGCTTCCCGGCTCGGCTTCGCCGGCACTGTCGTGGAAAGCGGCTCTCGCGAGATGGAGCCTCGTCATCACCGGGCTCGCTCTCCGGCTCGCCCGTCGCCTGCGCCGGCCCCGCGCATCGTAGCATCTGGGTAGACACGCGCCCGACCGCGCTCACAGGAACGCATCATGGACGGCACGCCGAACGACGAGCCGGATCTCTCCACCATCCTGGCGGACATCCTGCGCGAAGACGGGACCGGCATTCTCGAGGAGCGCTCCCGGCTGCTGGAGACGCTGCGGGACCGCGCCCCTCACGATCCGCGCGGGGTGCATCTTCTCATCACGGCCTTCGACGCCGGCGTCCCGACGCGGCTACGGGATGGCGGTCCGGCCTCGGATTTCAAGATCGGTCAGGAAACCGCCCAGATCGTCGACAATTTCGGCTCGAGCCCCGAACCGGCCCGGGCTGCCGTCGAAACCTGGGCGAAGGTCATGGCAGGGGCGACGAGCATGCCGGCGAGACCGGCTCCAGCGTCGTTCGCCGATCCCCTCCCCGCGACGGCATCCGGCACGGCAAGCCGCTCCGACCTCGTCGAACCGGCGGAGCAGACGGGGCCGACATCCGTCCAGCCCGCGCCCGACGCGCAGCCCGTCCCGGCCATTGAGCCGATTGGAGCGGCGGCGGCCGCCATGCCGCCGGCGCGACCGAAACCGCTCCCCCTGCCCCAAAATGGTGGGCCGTTTCCCGTCAGGCCGCTTCCTCTGCCAGGCGCCCCGAATCCGATCCCGGTCCGGCCCCTTCCCGCGACCCCGGGCGGCGTGAAGCCCCTGCCTCTTCTAGGCACGCAGGCCACAGCCCCTGCACCCCCGCAAAGATGGGGCGTGATCGTCCCGGTGGTGCTCGCGGTCGGTGCAGGAGCAATCTGGGCCAGCGGCTATTTCGATGGCCAGCCTCCAAGGACGGCGGCCCCGAAGCAGGGAGATCGGGCGCCGACGTCCGGGCCGCAGCGGGGGCCGGGGCCGGCGCCCGCGTCGGATCCGGGACCTTCCCCGGGACCGAGGACGCAAGCCGGAAGCAGCGTGACGGATGAGGGCGTGCAGATCGCCGAGATCGAGAAGCTCCTCCCCTTCCCGGCCCAGGCGATCGACGGCGCTCCGAATTCGCTGATCTTCACCTTTGGCCTGAAATCGGGATCGGGCACCTTCACCTATCAGGCGGCGGTCGGGTTCGAGAGCAGCAACACGAGTGGACAGGGGCTCATCAAGGCGGTGAAGCGCGGCCGGGAGGCGACAACCGGAGAAGTCCCGGTCACCCGCATCACCCAGCCGGACGGCTATGTCGGGTTCACGATGGCGGGGATTTTGAGAGGCGAGGCGATCGGGGCGCCCTCGATCTGCGTTTCGGCCCTTGTCGGCAAGAGCCCGGACCGGTTCGACGTCGCCGCCGGGCAGGCAGGATTCTGCGCCTTCAACGTGACGGCCGGAGGGATCTGCGGCGAGACGAAGCTCGGTTGCGGCGACCTCGTGCCGCGATAGGCGCCGCCGCGCCATCAACGGCCTGGGTCTTAGCGAGGATCTGCTCGCAAAAAGACCTGCCGGTTCTCGCGGCAGATCAGGAAGGCTTGGTCAAGACTGCAATGCTTGGCGGCGCAACATCGGGCTGCGTCGGATCACTTAGCTCGAGAGTTGCGGACTACTTTCCGAGGCGCTGGTTGGTGAGTTCACCCTTGCTGCCGCCGAGCGCGTTGCCGAGATTTGCAGGCGCCTGAAGGCCAACCGCTACGAAGGCGTTCATGCCCCCGGCATTGTCGGCCGTCGAGCCGGAATTGCCCGCCTTCAGCGCGTTCGAGACACCGGACCCTGCGGGAAGCGCGTTACTGAACAGGTTGTCGCCGGATGCCGGAACAGCCGACGCCGTCGCGAGCTTGCCGTTCATGGAACCGGCGGTCAGCCCGGCGCCCTTCAGCGCCGCCGAGGTGGCATCGGGCGTGCTCCTCATCGCATTCGCGAAGATGTCGCTCTCGGTGGACGCAGCGTTCAGCTTGATTGCGTTCTTCGATGAGCCGGACAGCGCGAACGAATGGGCGGACAGACTGTTGACGGTGGCCGTCGACGAAAGATCGCTCGAAGTCTGCGCGGTGCTTGCGTTGGATAAGGTCATCGCCGCAACAACAGCCAGAATAACTGTGCAAAACTTGCTCATGGAGGTCAGCCCTCTGATCAGAGTAGAGTTCGCCCTCTGAACGGAGCCTAGCTATACGGCGCAATTGGGCGTTTCAATGGCCCCGGTAAGGAATTCTGTATCACGCGTCGACGCCTCGGAGAACCTTCGGCCCAGGGGTCTTGCGTCGCGATGATGATCGGGAGAAGTGTAGCGCGCGCATCCGGCGCTGAATTTGTGATCTGGCGAGGAACCGTCACATGATGTCACGCGTGGTTTCAGCTTTGGCAGGTCTAGGACTTGCCATTTCCGTTACGGCGGGAGCCCAGGCACAAGGTATCCGGCTGGATCGCCCGGTCATCGGCCAGCCGACACAGGGCGGCAGCCCAACCGGAGGCGGCGCAACCAGCGGGCTGGTCACGGGCATCACGCCCGAACAGGGACTGCGCCTGCTGCAGCAGGGCGGGCTTCAGAAGGGCGAACTCGTGACGATCGATGGCGGCGGGAAAGCCTTCCGCGGCGAACTCGCCGGCTTCAAGGTCGTTGGGCTGTTCGTGGGATGCCAGGGCAGCAATTGTTCAAGCATCGCTTTCTACGCTTTCTTCCAGGCCTCAGATTCCGTCGACGGCAACTTCCTGAACGCGTTCAACCGCGACAGCCGCTTCAGCCGCGTATTCCTCGACAAGGAGGGATCACTCGTCCTCAGCATGGACATGCATATGGGGGGCGGCGTGAGCCCCGCGTTCATCACGCAGACGGGTGCGTTATTCGGCGCCTCCCTCAAATATTTGTCGGAATTCCGTCCCTCCTGAACGGGTAGACGGGCCCGAGCATCGGGCTCTTCGGCAGACATGTTCCGAGCGGCCTCCCGATTGCCCCCGGGAGGCCGCTTTCGTGTGGCAACGCAGCGCGGGGCTAGGACCAGCGGGTCTTGGCAGGAGATGGCTTCTATCGACGCCCAAGCTCACGCTTTCGAGCGCCGATCGGTGATCCGCATCGGCATCACGGGGCACCGTCTCAACAAGCTCCCGGAGGCAACGCGTCGGGCCGTGCGGCTCGCGCTGTCCCGGACGTTTTCGCTCCTCGATCGAGCCCTCGCGCAATCGGGTCCCGGCCAAACGAGGCGCGACATCGAGATCGTGAGCGCGCTCGCGGAAGGAGTAGACCGCATGGCGGTCGAGGCCGCTCCCCCGAGCTGGCGCCTCGCAGCGCTTCTGCCGACGCCGCGCCGGGATTACGAGAGAGATTTTCTCGCCGAGGGCGAGACGGCGAGCGCGTCGCTCGACGACTTCCGGACGCTGCTCGGACGGGCGACGTCGGTGACGGAATTGCCGATCGTGGGCTCTGACGATGTCAACGAGGACGTCGCGCGGAGCCAGCAATACTCCGCCCTCGCCTCCCGACTTGTGAGGCAGATCGACCTGCTGGTCGCCGTCTGGGACGGCGGACCTGCCGAAGGGCCGGGCGGCACAGCCCACGTCATCGAGGAAGGGACACGATGCGGAATGCGCGTGATCTGGATCGATCCGCGCCGGCCCGAGGACGCGCAAGTCCTCTCCGGCTTCGTCGCCGGTGATCTTGCGCAACCGATCGTGTCCCGCCTGGAGGCGAGCGCGTTCGCAACGCTGATCGAGGCGGGCTTGGGTTCGCGCCCGGCCTGAGCCTCGGCAAGATGCCCGGTCAGCCGCTCAACCCGCGGTATCTGCAGCCGAAGCGACGACAGGATCCATGCCCACGATGACGGCCGAGGCGCGTGTGGTGATATAGGCCGAGATCCTCTCGGCATGCGGATCGGGCGCGCTCGGATCGGCCCAAAGGTCCGCTGGAGCGACGATCCCGCCGATCGAGGCGAAGCGCGTGGTCGGGCGGTCCAGGAGCGACGCGAGAACGGCCTTGTCCTCCGCCGAGGCAATGGATCGAATCTCCCTGTTGTCCAGCGAAATTTCCGGCACGAGCAACCGCCATGAGAGGTCCGCGCCGTCCAGCTCCGCCGCGAGATCCCGTGCGAGGCTGCACTCGATCGGATCGAGCAGAGCCGACAGGACGACGATCGGGCGCCACGGCTCCTTGCGGCACAGACTAACGGCAGCCGGAACGGCGATCCCGCCGGACGTCTCCGGGCTCGCGACCACGCCGATGACGAGCGGCGTGACGGCGCCGTCCGGGGCTGCGACGACGACGTTGCCGAACAGGAACCGGACCTGGTCGGCGTCCTTTTCGATGTCGACGTCGGTGAAACGCGGGTCGTCGAACGGGATCAGCTTGTCGTGGATGCGACGCTCGTTGTCCCGCACCTCCCCGAAGCGCCACCCGTCCAGCCGGCGCTCGGCGCACCAGCGGTCGTGTTCCAGGCGCGAGAGGCGTCGCAGCAGGGCGTCTTCGGATCTGCCGGTGGCGATCGGCCTGATGACGTTCTCGTAGGTGTGCGGATCGACCGCGAAGGGGTTGGAGGATTCACCCGTCTCGCGCAGTCCGAGTGACCAGAGCTTGACCGGAAGGTGGGTCGCCGCGCTTCGGTTCGCCTTGCGGTACGTCTCCGGCAACCGCGACCAAGGCTGACATGCCGGGCCGTCGCCCGGGAAGGCTTCGCAATATTTGTCGTGCATCTTTTCGGCGAGACTATCCGCCCGGCGCGTGACGAGATCGAGCACGTCAGGGTCCTCATCGATCCCGCCAAGGACGGTCCAGCTTCGTCCGCGGTCGCGGGGGCGGCCCTTCGGCCTGACGAGGTCGAGAACCGCGCGTTGGCCCTCGGTGACGACGAGAGCGGCCGCGACCGCCTGCCCCTCCCACTCCTGCATGCGGGAGATCGAAATCATCGACGTCATCGCGGAGGCGGGATCCGCCAGCGCGATGACGATGAGGGTCACGGGCGCCGCGCCGGCGGCTACCGCAAGAGGTCCGGTCGGTCCCGTCAGCGTGAGCGGATCGTAGGACGCAACGTCGAGATCGGCGGAGACCTCGATTTCCGGCATGTCGCGATCGAGGATCCGACGCACGGCGAGCGGATCGGCATCGATGATCGTGACCCGCGGCTTGCCGAGACTGCCGACGATACCAGCCAGGATCAGTTCCTCCAAACATTCCCGCCCCAGAGAGGTGAAGCCGAGCAGGACGGCATGGACGCGGTCCTGCCCGCGCTCCTCGGCCAGAGCCCAAGGCCGGGCCGTCGCGATCGCAGCCGACGCCGCGAGGGCCGCCGTGCTGACGATCCGCGGACGGGGGGACAATCTCTTCGCCTGCAAATTGTCGTCCACGATCCGGCGAAAGGAGGGATCGCGCATATGGGCAACGATCTCAGGTCCGGCTCGTCCGTCCGAGGACACGGCGAGCGCGGCAACGACGGCGAGGGTCGCGGCATCGTCGGCCAGGTCTACGACCACCAGACGTGCGTTCCGGGCCCCAACGGCATGCAAGAGCGCATCGGGATCGCGCAGAAGCGTCACTTCCTGCACGGGCCCATCGGCCGAACCTGGCATCGACTCCACGCCGGCATGGACCAGTTCGGAAGAGGCGGATTGCTGCGCGGCGAGGCTTGTCGCGAACCGGCTGTCTCCGAGCACGACGACGTGGTCGCGTCTGCCATCTATGCTCATGCGATCGCTACCATACGAGCCCGCCCTCGGCCTCGCTCTCGGGTGAACGGTCCGGCTCCGGCCGGAGAGGATCCGCGCCGGGCGACAGGGTGGCGGACCGGGTCGAGGCCACGAGCGGCGAGGTCGCCGCCCATCGCATCCTCCTGACGAGGGTTTCGGCGTTGTTGGCGCGGAGCGGCCGCAGCTCCGGATGGCCGATAAAGGCCTGGAGCGTCTCGAGATCGGCATCGGAGCCGATCGCGATCGGAATGCGGATCGCTTGACGCCCCCTGTCCGAGGCATCGAGTGCGGTGATGCCGGCGCGCACGTCGTCGCTCGGCATCCCGTCCGACAAGAGCACGACCACGGCCGGCAGGTTGTTGGGGCCCTGCATCTCTGGAGCGGCTAGGGCTGCCGCGACCGCCTCGAGCGCGGCGCCCATCCGGCTTTCCCCGCCGGCCGTCAGATTAGCCCAGACGAAGCTTTCGACCGGAACCGGGGATGCGACCGGCCAAACCACCTCATCGCTGAAACAACAGACGCGGACCAGAACTTCGACCCCGGAATGCTCGATGGCGACATCTCGCATGGCCGGAATGGCGGCCTTTGCGGCCCAGTTGAGCGAACCCATGCGTTCGCCCGACATCGAGCCCGAGACGTCGACGACGAAGACCACGTGAAGCGCGGTACGTTCACGGTGGACGTCGCACCCGTATGACAGGTCAGTCATGTCGCTCGCCGCTGCCGCATCGTCGAGAGGGAGCAGCATCCCGTGCGCGCCCGCTCAGTATGCATGGACGAATATCGTGGCGCGCCAAGGACGAGCTTCATGCCGTCACAGGGCCGGACCGCACCGCCCGGCGCCACGGTCGCGTCGGCGCCATCCGACGGTAGACGTTTTTGCGCTCGCCGGAATAGAGAGAGAGCCCCATGATGGTCATGAGCACCATGAAGGTGGCAGAGACGTTCATGTAGATGCCGGCGTTGGCGCCCCTGCCGTGGAGCAGCGAGTAGAAGAGCGCGACGCAGGTCGTCCCCGTCAGCACGAAGGGGATGAGAGCCCGGCTCCGCAGGATGTTGATGCGGGTCGAACCGAGCGGCAGGAGTTCGGAGCGCGTCAGGGCATCGGGCAGGGCTGCCTGAGGCGGGAGCGGAGGTTCGGCCACCTGTCTCTCCTCCAATGGATGTCGCGCCGAAACACTGGCCCGCCAGGGCGTGGAACGGCGCCGGCCGAAGCCGGCGCCGCCGGTTCAGAAGGACTGGATGTCGATCGTTGCACCACCCAGCATCAGCGTGGTCCCGCCGGCCGCCGGCACGCTGCTTCCGGGCGGGATCGAGGTCGTCAGACCGGCCGCACTTGTCGCGACCCAGGTCGCCGTCCCGGTATTCCTGATCTCGAGCGCGTTGGCGGGGCCGGACGTGATCAGGCCAGCCGTTCCGGCCGGAACGCCGGCATCGGAGAAGAGCGACGAGAAGTCGATCGTCTGGTTCGGCGCGAGCACGTAGCGCGCCGTTCCGGTTCCGATCGACAGCCCGCTCGCCGGCACGGCGCCCACCGCCGCGTCGCCCGCTCCCGGAACCGCTCCGGGATTCGGAACGGTGGTGCGGGCCGTGAAGCCCACGGCCTTTTCCACCGCCGTCGCAATCCCGGTGAACATGCCGGCGACACCGGGTGCCGCCGGGGGCACCACGCCTGCAGGCGCCGCCGGATAGGCGGAAGCCGGCGGCGAGACCGCCAGGATGGAATGGCCGTCGATCGGCCCGCCGAGCCGCGAGACCTCGAGCTGCTTCGCCTTGAGCACGCAGGCGATGAAGAAGAAGAGCGAGATCGCGCCCGACACGTAGGTGCCGGCGCCTCCAAGGAGATGCGACGACGAATTCCAGAAGCCGTGCAGCACGGACGGCAGGAGCCAGCCGATCAGCAGGAGCTTCCAGATGGCTTTCGGATGACTGACGGCGAGACCGATGAAGTAGCCGAAGATGCCAGCCCAGGCCATGTGCCCGATGATACCGTTCAGAACACGCGGCAGAAGAAGCATCATGCCGAGCAGGAGCGAAAGCCCCTGATCGCCCTTCGTGTTCTTCATGACTTCCCCGATGGTGTTCGGGACATATTGCTGCAAGGTCTCGATCAGGATGAAGGCTGCGCCAGCCGCGGCACCCACGAGAATTCCGTCGACCGGGCCGTCCAGCGCAAGGTTGCGCATGACGGGGTTGCCGGGCTGTCCGGATTGGCGAAGGTGGAGCGCGATCGCGAGCCCGATCAGCGCCGGCACCGCCTTCAGCAGCTCCTCCATCAACCCTGCCCCGAAGAACATGCCGATGAAGGCCGACACGAAGCCCGTGGCGGCGATGTCGCCGGGCAGCAGCGTCCGGAACACATAGAAATAGGGCTTCAGCAGGAACCAGAGCTGGATCGCCGTGATGGCGGCCGGCACGAGATACCACAGCATGTTCTTGCGTTCGCCCATGTAAAAATACAGGCCGGCGAACATGGCAAAGACCAGGAAGGTGGCAAGCACCTTCATGTACATCATGACGTCTTCGCCCGATTTCATCGATCCCATGATCGAGAAAAGAAGCACGCAGGTCAGAGCGGTCGCGGCGAGCGGGATCAGAGCCCGGCTCTTCAGCATGCTGATCTTCTTCGAGCGGAACGGCATCAGTTCCGATCTCGATAGCGCGTCGTCTCGATAGGGCTGCTGTGGAAGCGGGGGCATCTCGGCCATCTTTTGTCCTTGCGAAGAACGGTCCACTGCGACCGCATGGATTAAAGGTTGAAAGCCGGATCGACACTCATGACGTCCTCGGCGAACCGCACACTCGCCGAGATCAATGACGTGCCATAAGGCCAAGCTTACTGACAAGCATTCCCGATCGTCAAAACTGCATTTTAACCCTGTTCCTCTCGCGATTAGTGGATTCACCGACGTCCGGCGCCGCGAACACCGCGATCGTGGCATCGTCGCGAGAGCCGCGACCCGATACTTCGGCGAGCCAGGGCTCGAGCTGGCGAAGCAGGGCGGGTAGTTGCGTCGTACGGAGCGACGCACGCACATGGCGAACGACGGCCAGGAATTGCGCGTCCTCGGGATAGGATTTCGACAGCCCGTCGGTCGAGACCATGACGAAGTCCGGCCGGCTCCAGGGGTGCGGCGGCGCGAAGAGGCGCAGGTGGACCCGGTCGATCGCGTCCGGCTGGCACAGGGAATAGGTTCCCGGTCCGATGAGATGCGGGTCGAGAGGGATAGCGCGATCGACCTCCCCGTCGGCCGGCGCCGCAAGGACGTCGCCGTCCCCGATCTGGATGAAGAGGGCGGCGTCGGGACCGATCGCGGCCGCCAGGCAGGTCGCTCCGTAGACGACATGGCTTTCGAAACCGGGGCGCTCGCGCAGAGGCGAGAGCCGGATGTCCGCCTCGACGCGTTCGCGCCAGCCGGCGACAAGGTCCTGGGCCAGGGTCGGTAGGGCGCGTCCGATTTCGCCCGGAGTGCTGCGCCGAGCGAGGTCCCCGAGAAGCGTCAGCACGGTCTCGACGGCGAACGTAGCGCCACGATCACTTCGGTAGTGACGCGAGGAGCCGTGGCCGTCGGCGACCGCGAGAAAGGTCCATGCGCCTTCGCGCGCATGGCCGACGGCGTCCTGGTTGGGCATGTCGGACCGCGCATGCGAGGAGCCCCGCACGCTGATGCCGCCTACAGGGCCGTCCACGGTCATGCGGCCGTCTTCGCGACCTGATCGGCACCGGCGACGAGGCCTTCTCTGCGGCCGAAATCGATGCCGAGCCCATCGAGAATGCGGATCGTGCGGCCCGGCACGATCACGATCGGCTTGCCGTCCCCCGTCCTTCCCTGCCAGGCCGACGGAGTCAGGTTGCGAAGCCCGACGATGGTCTCGTCGCTCGGATGAACGTCGACGCTCGCGACCGAGTCCCGGAGCGTGATCGCGGCCGTGCCGTCCACATGATGGGCATAGAGCTGCCGGGTCGGCAGCATCGGCACGAGATATCGGCCGAGCGTCATCCGAACGGGACGCGGCACGGTGGCCTGACAGGCGGGGCATTGCGGTTGCGGCGTGCCGGCGGGCGCGGGCTCGAGCGGGACCTCGAAGGCGCAAGCCGGGCAGCGGGTCACGGCGTCCCGGAGCCGGGCCATGGCGGCACGCCATTCCAGTTCGACGACACGCTCGTCCGGATTGCGAAGACCCTTGGTGAAGGTGCGCAGGAAGAGGTCGCGCAGGCTCGCCGGCATCGCCGTCCAGCGCGCCGTCAGCCAGTCGAAAAAAGGATCGCCGCCCGGCGGTCTGTTCGACCCGTCGCCAGGGTCGAACATGAACGGAGGCTCGCTCCGATAGAAGGCCGCGAGCGTATCCAGCGTCCGGGTCTCGAGCGCGGCTTCGCGCCTTCCGTGCAGCGGATGCCACTGGAACAGCGCGTAGAAGAACACGACAGCCATGGAATGGAGGTCGGTCCGGGAGGACGGGATCGCTTCGCCCCGCACGATCTCCGGCGCCATGAAGCCGGGGGCGCCCAGCACGCCCCCGAGCAGCCCCTCCGCCGTGATGTTGTCCGGATCGCAGATCAGGACCCCCCCGCGGATGGGATCGATGAAGAAGCCGCCGAAATTGATGTCCTGGTAGCAGAGCCCGCGCGTGTGCAGGTTCTGGAAGGACTCGGCGATCTCGTAGCAGACGGTCGCCCAGGTCTCGAGGGAGAGAACGAGCCGATTCGGAGGCGGCGAGCGGATATCGCTGAAGGGCCGCCGGTCCTCGCTGACCACCGGCATCACGTAGCCGAACTCGTCCCGTCCGTTGATCGTGGCGAGGTCGATCGGAAACAGGAAGCGCTTGTCCGGCGGCTCCTCCGAGATCAGGCGCTCGATCCGGGAGCGGAGGGTCCGATCGATCTCGACGACGTGAGGGTGATACCATTTCAGCGCGAGCTGCCGGCCGCCCACGTCGCACATGTAGACCGCGCCCTGCCCTCCCTCGCCGAGCTTCCTGCCGACGATGCCGGCCGCCCCGGCATTGCGCAGCTTGAATTCCTGGCCGAGCGCAAGCTCGTTCGGTTTCGACCCCCAGAGGCGGAGCATCCTGGCCTCCTAGTTCGATCTCGGTTGGTCGGAGGTGCGGGGCGACCCGTCGGGCAGGCGCGGCACGCTCTTCGCGAGCGCGACCTCGACCGCCTTCAGCGCCTCCTCACGCGAGAGCGGAAGGGCATGGAGCGATGCGGCGCTCGACTTCTCTCGAATCAGCGGGTGCAGGGACCAGGCCGTGACGATGCGGTCTTCGGGGTCGAAGGCGACATGGCCCGGCACGCCCGCCATCCAGGGCGGCGTGAGCTGGGTCAGGAATTGACCGCTCGCAAGATCGTGCAGGTCGACGGCGAGCATGTCCTGCCGAACGATCGCGACGCGCTGCCCCCGTGAGACAGCGAGCTGCAGGATCGTTCCCCGGGGCTTCTGGCCCGGCAGAGCCGTGGCTTCGAAGGTCTCGTCGGAGGGCGGGGAGACCGTCCAGACCTGCTCGCCCTTCGCGGTGACCGCCAGCAGCCCTCCATCCTGGAGCGCGAGGAGGATGCGGTCGGCGTCGAGACCGAAGGCGATCTGGACGACGTTGCCCTTCTGACCTGGCCGCAGCGGCCGAACCGCCCCGGATTCCACGTCGAGACGTTGCGGACCATCCGGCCCGACGAACGCCACGTGACGGGCAGACCGGTCGATCGCGACCGGCGCCTCCGCGGAGGCGACGATCGGATGCGAGCCCGCAATCCGGCCGGTGCGAGCGTCGAAGGTGAAGACTTGGTCGCCGGTCACGGCGACGACGCGCAAGCCTTCGGGATCGAGGCCGACGGCCCGGAGGCCGGCAAGACCTGGAACCGACCAGAGCGGCCGGCCCGTCTTCAGGTCGAAGAGGGCGGCACGATCCGAGGTCGCGACGACCGCACGGTCTGCCGCACCGCGAAGGACGATCGAGGCGCCATCGGTCGGCGGCAGGACCGGCACGACGGAACCGTCAGCATCGGCGCGGAAGACCTGCACCTTACCACCACCCGTTGCCGGCACGTAGGCGCCATCGGGCTCGCCCAGACGCCAGTCCTCCCCCCAGACTGCCCCATCGACCCGCGAGTCCCCCGGCAAGACCGACATCCCAGCCTTGCTTCCGAACAGGAGGCGCGGCATCGATCCGGGCAGCGACGCAGCCGAAACCTGGTTGCCGGCGGCCTTCACCAGTCGGGCGGCGCGATGCTTGCCGCCGACGACGTGCCAGACGAAGATGCCCTGGCTATTCTTGCCGTTATAGGTGCAGACGAGGAAGAGCGTGTCGCGGGACAGCTTGCAGCTCTGCAGCTGCTCGTTGTTGAGGTCGGCGGCCGAAATCCGGAACGTGTCCAGGACGAGCGGCTTCGCCTCCTCGGAAATATACGCGATGCGCAGGTCGATGCCGGTCTCAACGCGCCGGCCCATGATCGAGAGCACGTCCCCGCTCCGGTCGGCGCCCGTGAAGGCGAGCCCGAGCACCGAATCCAGGGTGTCGCGAGGATAGTCGAAGCGACGACCATCCGACTTCACCGATTGCAGGTGCAAGGTCGAGTGGTACAGAACCCTGTCGCGCGCCGGGTCGGGGTTCATCTCGACCAGGACGAGCAGGCCCTGCGCCGCGATCATGTCGGCGAGGTTTCGGTCGATCCCGGCCTTCTCGGCGGCGAGATGAATGTCGAGCGGCTGGCCGAAGGCTGTCGCGTCGCGGTCGAACTCCCGGATCTCGGCGCCGTAGCCGGCCAGGACCTTGCGACTTCCCCGGAAGCGGACCTGGCCGACCAGATAGCCGTCGCGGGGCGCCGGATACCGTATGAGCGCAGTCTGAACCGGCGCATCGAGGTCGATGAAGCTGATCGCATTGCCGGTCCCGATCACGACGGTCCGGCTCGCCTCGTCGATGTCGAGCCCTGTGATGCGTTCCTCGAAGCCGATCTTGGCGCGCAGGCTTCCGGTCGCCGCCTCGACGATGAAGACGTTCTTCACGCTCGACATAACGATGAGGCCCGCCGAGGGCACGCCCCGCAGGTGCAGCGGCAGCACGTCCTCGGGAAGCTTCATGATGGGACGGACGTTCCCCGACGGGAGGTCCGCCAGCACGATCCCGGCCCTCATATCCGCGTAGACGAGGGTGTCGTTGCCGAGAAAATCATGCGGCAGGGTGTGTCCGCCGCCCTTCGGCCGGTCGATATGCAGCACCTCGCGATAATCGGCGAGCGCCTTCAGGAGGGCCGGGTGGCTGGCACTCCGTTCACCTGGGTCGAGCACGTCGTTCTCGGTCTCGCCTGCCGTTGCGGCAATGGAGAGAGCGCGATGGAACTCGCTTCGGTCGGCGGCGAGGTCGGCCTGGACTGAAAGCGTCCTGGCCGTTCCGCGCTTTGCTTCCCGAAGAGCGGCGAGCGCCCTCGCCTTCTCGCCGTCGGCGCGGTCGCGCTCGCGCTCGGCATCGCGCCGCGCCTGATCGGCGGCGCCTCGGGCCTCGCGCTCCGTGGCCTCGGCCGCTCGCGCGACGACGCTCTGCTCCTCGGCCCGCCGCCATTGAAGGCTCGCCACCGCCGCGATGCCGGCGAAGATCAGGACCAGGATCGAGGCGGCAACTGCGAAGGAGCGCCGCCGCCAGCGCTCGGCGGCCTCGGATTGCGCCACATAGGCGCCGAGCCCCGCGTTTCGCGGGACTTCCCAGCGCCGGACGAGGTCGGTGCCCTCGGCGAGGTTGAGCGAGGCGAGCAGGGTTCTCTTCTTCTCGGCCGGACTTGCGGCCTCCGACCATCGCCGCTGGAGGATCTCGAGCCGCGCCCGGGTCTGGAGGTCGCGCCGGTCGGTTGCCACCTGCTCGCGTGCCGCCGGCCAGTTCTCGAGCAGCGCTTCGTGCGCGAGCCGGACCTCGGCGACTCCGCCCCGTTCCGAGGCGACCAGCAGGCGGTTCTCCTGGGCGAGGAAGGCGTCCACGAGGCGCGCCTCGGGCCCGCTGGCCGGAAACGCGTCGAGCCGCGCCGGGCGGGAGGTTGCCGTGCCGTCGTCCGAAGCCGTAACAACGGCCCGGAGCATGCGCGGGAGCGCGGCGGCAGCTTCGGGATCGCGGGCCCGAAGGGCCGACAACGCCGCGTCGGCTCGCTGTGCGACCGCGCCCTTGAGCTCGCCGAGGGCGCGGTAGCCCTCGAAGGTGAGAGTGCGCCCGCCGGCATCGACCACGTCCCGCTCGTAGAGCGACTGCAGCATCACGGAGAGGAGTGGCAGCGCACCGGGCTCCTCGGAGGCGGCCTGCGAGATCACCGCATCGAGCCCGACGCCGCTCTCGGAATCCTTCTCGAATACGATCCCGGCTGCGGCGGCCGGCCGCCGCACGATCTCGATGATCTCCGCCCCGCCCGGAGCCGGTAGATCCAGCCGGGCGCCGGATTCGACCAGCTGGATAAGCTGCGGCAGCTCGGCGGCGCGATGCCAGAGATCGTTCCGCATGGTGGCAACGACCCACGCCACGCCGGACCTCGCGAGGCCGAGGAGGATGCGCACGAAGAGCGCGCGTCGAGCCGGATCGAATTCGCGGGTGAACAGCTCCTCGACCTGGTCGACGAGGATGACGAGCCGAGCCTCCTCGTGTGGCAGGAGCCCCCGCTTCGCGCGGCCCTCGGCCGCGATCCCGGCGAGCGCCTGCCTGAAGCTGTAGGCGGGGTTGTCGGCGATCGTCTCGAGATGGCCAGCGAGATCGGTAGCGCTCATGCCGCCTGCGGCAAGCTCCGGCAGGCCTTCGTCGCGGCCGACATCGCCGGCGAGGAGTGCCTCCGCCAGGCTCCGAACGGGATCCATCCCGTTCTCGCCCGGCCGGAGCACGACCCGACGCCACGCTCCGACGCCCGGTACCGCCTTTGCGGTGAAGAGGGCCGGCAGCAGGCCCGCACGGGCGAGCGAGGACTTGCCGGAGCCGCTCGCGCCGAGGACCAGCAGGAAGGCCGTTCCACCGGCGGCTGCTGCCTGAAGGCGGGTCGAGGCCGCCCGAATCTGGGCGTCGCGGCCGAAGAAGATCGGCGCGTCGTCGAAATCGTAGGCGGCGAGCCCCTGGAAGGGACTGCCGTGCAGCCACGTCACCTCGCCGAGGCCCGCGTCGCTGCGCAGGCCTTCGGCGATCTTCGCTTCGATCATGGCGACGAGGTCGGCTTCCAGGATCTTGTCGAATTCCTCGAGCGACCTGAACTTCTTCGAGCCCGAGATGAACTGTCCGCCGCCCTCGAAATGCCGCCCCCAGAACCGCTCGAGGGCATCCCATTGCCGCTCCTGTTCGGCGCGCTTCCCGGCGTCGGCGAGCGAGGCCTGCGGGTCGCCGAGCTTGCGATAGGCGAGGAGGTCGGGCGCACCGCGGAGCTGTTTGGCTTCGAGCGCTTCCTCGAACTCCCATTCCGTGCCGGTCACCGGCGTCCGGCCGTCGATGCCGCGATACTCGCGCGACGCCGTGCGTTCCGGGAGCGGCGTTCCGAGCCGCGAATACACGACGAGCACCAATACGTCCGAGCGACTGGGCGGCTCGATCGCATCCTGGAAATGGCCGGACGCCAGCATCGGCTCGTATTCCCAGAGATACGGCTCGACCCGGAAGAAGCGCTGGTAGTCGCGGGCGAGCTTCTGGACGACGAGATGCGCCCTGAGCCGCTCCTCCTGCACGTCGCCGGGCGAGGAGATGAAGATCCGAAGGGTTTTGCGCATGGTGTCGCTGTTCGATCTACCTGCGGCCGCGCAGCGCATCCGCGCCCGCCGCTCTGTCTAGGCCCGGATGCCAAGTCTGCAAAGAAGCTTGGCCGTGGCGCGGTCGCAGGTTCATGCTGTGGGTCATGGTCGGGATGTGTTTCGGCCCGATGTCGCGCGCCGCGCCGGGGTTTCGCCGTCTGTCACGTGACGGCTCCTATCGGTCGCCTGCCTTTCCTCCCGCGGTCCGCCACCCATATTCGGGGCGACGATGATCACCCGGATTTCGGCGCCCCGTCCTGATGTCGGCTGACAGGCTTCGCCGCGCTCTCCGGGACAGGCTCGGCGCCCTGCAGCACCTGCCGGCGCTGTTCAAGCTGGTCTGGGCAGCGAGCCCGCCGCTCACCGTCGCCAGCATCGTGCTCCGGCTTGTCCGGGCGCTGCTGCCCGTCGTGATGCTCTACGTGGCGAAACTGATCCTCGACGCCGTGGTGGCGGAACGCGCCCTCCCGCATGCCGCGCTCGGCCCGGCGGAATGGTTCGGGGATGGCCACCTGAGCCGGATCGGGTTTCTGGTCGCCCTCGAACTCGCGCTCGCGATCCTGTCCGACCTCCTCGGCCGCTCGACGACGCTGGTCGACGGCCTGCTGGCGGAGCTGTCGAGCAATGCCATCACGCTCCGCCTGATGAGCCATGCGGCGACCCTTGATCTCGAGCAGTTCGAGGACAGCGCGATCCAGGACGGGCTCGAGCGCGCCCGCCGGCAGGTCGCCTGGCGATCGAACCTGATCTCGCAGGTGCTCGGGCAGGCGCAGGATGCGCTGACCGTCGTGTCGCTCGCGATCGGGCTCGTCGCCTATCTGCCCTGGTTGATCGCGCTCCTCGTCCTCGCGCTCATCCCGGCCTTCCTGAACGAGCTGCATTTCAACCGGCGCGGCTACCGCCTCGCGTACCAGCGCACCCCCGAGCGCAGGCAGGTCGATTACCTGCGCTATCTCGGGGCCGGGGTGGAGAGCGCGAAGGAGATCAAGCTCTTCGGGCTGAACGATTATCTCACCTCGCGTTTCCGCACCCTCGCGGACCGCATGGTGGCCGAGAACCGCAGCCTCGCCGTCGACCGTGCGGCCTGGGGAGGGCTCTTCGCCGCGCTCGGGACGGTCGCCTATTACGCGGCCTATGCGGTCATCGTCTGGCGCACGGTCGCGGGCGCGTTCACGATCGGCGACCTCACCTTCCTGGCCGGCTCGTTCCTGCGCCTCCGGGGGCTGATCGAGGGCCTGCTTCTCGGGGTCTCGCAAATCTCCGGGCAGGCGCAGCATCTCGACGATCTCTTCTCCTTCTTTCAGGTCGAGCCGCGGATCCGCTCACCGGCGCAGCCCGCGCCCTTCCCTCTCCGCATGGTCGAGGGCTTCCGGTTCGAGGATGTCGGCTTCCGCTATCCGGGATCGGCGACATGGGCCCTCAGACACCTGAACCTCACGATCCGGGCCGGAGAGGTCGTGGCGCTCGTGGGCGAGAACGGGGCCGGCAAGACGACCATCGTGAAACTGCTGGCCAGGCTCTACGAGCCGAGCGAGGGCCGCATCCTCCTCGATGGCCGGGACCTCCGCGACTACGACCTCGAAGCTGTCCGGAGCCGCATCGGCGTCATCTTCCAGGATTTCGTGCGCTTCGACTTCACGGCGGCGGACAATATCGCAGTGGGCCGCATCTCGGAACGGGACAACCGCACCCGGATCGAGGCTGCCGCCCGGCGGAGCCTCGCCGACGGCGTCGTCTCGCGCTGGCCCGCAGGTTACGATCAGCTGCTCGGCCGCCGCTTTGCCGACGGCGTCGACCTCTCCGGCGGCGAATGGCAGAAGATCGCCATCGCCCGCGCCTATATGCGGCAGGCCGAGATCCTGATCCTCGACGAACCGACCGCGGCCCTCGATGCGCGAGCCGAGTTCGAGGTCTTCAAGCGTTTCGGCGATCTCGCCGAAGGCCGGACCGCCATCCTGATCTCGCATCGCTTCTCGACGGTCCGGATCGCGGACCGCATCCTGGTCCTCTCGGGTGGCGAGGTGATCGAATCCGGCTCTCACGACGAGCTCGTCGCGCGAAACGGCCGTTACGCGGAGCTGTTCGAGTTGCAGGCGGCGGGTTACCGCTGAGAGCCTTGCTGCCGGCAGGCCTGTGCGTCGCTCTATGATCGCCGCGATTGCGAAAGGCGGCCAAGCTGCCGGTGCTGGCGGGTTGCTCAGGCCGCCCGGGCCCTCATCGGCTTCTGGAGCAGACCCCGCACGCCCGCTGCCGGGACAGGCTGGCTGAACAGGAAGCCCTGGATCTCCTGGCAACCTGCCCTGCAGACGAAGTCGAGTTGCTCCTCCGTCTCCACGCCCTCGGCCGTCACGGAAATCCCGAGCGCCGCGCCGAGATTCACGACGGCTTGGAAGATCGCGGCCGTGGTGGCGTTTTGGTGATTGTGCACGAACGACCGATCGATCTTGACGCCGTCGAGCGGGAAATTCTGAAGATAGCTCAGCGAGGAATACCCGGTTCCGAAATCGTCGAGCACGATGCTGATTCCGCCGCCGCGCAGCGCCTGAAGGGGCAGGAGGGCGGATTCGCTCTCGTTCATCAGCACCGTTTCGGTGACTTCGAGCTGGAGCCGTCTCGCGTCGAGGCCGGAGAAGGCCAGCGCCGAGAGTACGTGCGCCGTGAGGCCCGGATCCTCGATCTGGATCGCCGACAGGTTCACGAGCACCCGCGTGTCGGCTGGCCAGGTCGCGGCCTCGCGGCAGGCCTCCCGCAGCACCCAGGCGCCGATCGGGACGATGAGCCTCGTATCCTCCGCCAGCGGAATGAAATCGCCGGGCGGGATGAGGCCGCGCGCGGGATGGCGCCATCGCACCAGCGCTTCGAACCCCGTGATGGTGTGGTCCCCGGCATCCACGAGAGGCTGGTAGTGGAGTTCGAACTCGCCGCGCGCGAGCGCATGCCGGAGGTCGAATTCGAGGGCCTGACGCGCCTGGATGGCGAGGTCCATCCCGGCTTCGTAGAACCGTACGGTGTTCCGGCCGTCGCTCTTCGCCCGGTAGAGAGCAAGGTCGGCGCTCTTGAAAATGTCGTCGGCACCCGGGCCGTCCGCGGGTGCCACCGCGATCCCGACACTCACCCCTACGGATGCGACCTGGCCGTCGAGATCGTAGGGCTGCCGAATGTCTTCCACGAGGCGATGGGCCAGCGCAGAGGCCGCATTCGGCTGCACGCCCCCGATCTGGATGACGGCGAACTCGTCGCCGCCGAGCCTCGCCACGACGTCCTCCGACCGAAGCGCGGACGCGATCCGGCCGGCCACCTGGCGCAGCAACGCATCTCCGGCCTGGTGCCCGAGCGTGTCGTTCACGTTCTTGAAGCGGTCGAGATCGAGGCTGAGCACGGCGAAGCTGCCGCCCTGCCGCCCGATGTTGGCGAACTGCTCGACGAGCCTCTCGCGAAGCAGCGTACGGTTCGGCAGGGACGTCAGCGCATCGTGCCGGGCCATGTGATACGAAAGGCGTTCGGCCTCCTTGCGAGCGGTGACGTCGGTGTAGGTGCGGACCGCACCGCCATTGGCGAGAGGGACGGTGCGGATCTCGAGTACCTTTCCGTTCGGTCGTTCCCGCTCGTAGGTATGCTGCGTCCGTTCGAGGCCCCCGCTCTGGACCCATAGCCGCAGAGCCTCGTCGGATTTTCGAAAATCATCCTTGTCGATCTGGAACCGGAGAACCTCCGTGAACAGAGGCCGCGTGTCCATGAGTTCGACGGGCAGGTCCAGCAACTGCCGGGCGCGCTGATTGCAGATCGGAACGCTTCCGTCCGCTTCCACCAGCATCAAGCCCTGGTCCATGTTGTCGAGGGTCGCCGTGATCAGGCCCGCCTGGTCTGAGACCTCGCGGGTCCGATCCTGCACGCGCCGCTCGAGGTCGTGATTTGACTGGATGAGCGCTTCGGCTTGCTCGGCCAGGCGTGTAGAGGCGTCCGCGAGGGCTCGTCCGATCAGGTTCGTCTCGACGAGCCTCGTTTGCGGGACGTCCACCGGCTGTCCGCTGCCCAAGGCCCCGGCGACGGATGCGATCTGCCGATGGGACAGGATGATTCGCCGGGCGACGAACACCGATGCCGCGACAGCGATCAGACCAAGGCCCAGCGCGAGTGACCCGAGCCACCACAGCGACCGGTAGAGCGATGCGTCCAGGACAGCCTGATCCACCCCGACCGCAAAGAACCAGCCGGACAGATCGGATCGCCGGTACGTGCCGTAGACCTGGACGCCCTCGGGATTGCGTCCGGTCCATGTCCCCTCGCGCCCAGGCGCCTGGGCAAAGCCGGGCAGGACCGTGCCGACCCGGGCCTCGTCATGGCTTGCGCGGGCGATGATGAGCCCGTCTCGGTCTGCTATCGAGCCAAAATACGGAGCCGCGATTCCGGCCTCGCGCAGCATCGCGGAGAGCGCAGCAGGCCCCAAGCTGGCGGTCAGCGTGTAGCAGGTCTCGCCGCCGCATTTCACGGGTACGACGATTCGAGCGAGCCAGGCGCCCGCCATCACGCCCCGATACAGATCGGCGATCATCGGCCGGTTGGTGGTGAGAACAACCTGGTCGGCGGAGTAGTTCGGCACCCGCGGGAGCGGTGTTCCCCAAGGCACGCGCGTGTTGATGATCTGCTGCCCATCTGGCTTGCGCATCACGATGTTCAGGCCCTGGAGGTCCAGCAACTCGCGCGATTGCGCGTCCAGGCGCTCGAAATCGGCCGCCTCGATGGCGGGCGAGGTGGCCAATGCCTGCAGCATCGCAACCTTTCCGGCCAGGAACCTGTCGACATGCGACAAGGCCCGCTCCGTCGTCTCGCGCGTCGCGGTCTGGAGCCGAGCCCGCTCGGCGGTGACCCATCGGGTGGTCGTTACGGCTGCGAGGACGAGTGGCGGCACCGTCATCGCCGCGGCGAGAAGGAGCACGTAGAAGATGAGCGGCCGCGCTCGGACCGACGTCGCCATGCCTGATCCCACTCCCGGCAGCGACCGGCTGGCGGCTACGCGGGTACAACTTTCGATCTGGCACGGGAGTGGTAAATAAACCGGTGAACGTTAGCTTGGAACGTCGATCAAGGTACCGTGACCACGAGCTTGCCGCGGGCTTGCCGCGAGGCAAGCATCGCAATCGCCTCGCCGCCCCGGGCGAGCGGGAAGCGGGCCGAGATCTCGGGACGGATCCGCGCCTCCGCATAGAGCCTGAACAATTCCGCCAGCGAGGCCGCGTGCCGGCCGGGCTCCCGTTCGACGAAGCCGCCCCAGAACACGCCGACGACGTCACAGCCCTTGAGCAAGGTCAGGTTGAGCGGCAGCTTCGGGATACCGGCCGGAAAACCGACGACGAGGAAGCGGCCCCGCCAGGCGATCGCCCGGAGGGCGGGTTCAGCATAATCCCCGCCGACCGGATCGTAGATGACATCGGCGCCGCCGGGCCCGCAGACACGCTTGAAGGCGTCGGCCAGCGCCTTCTTTCCATCCGCGTCGAAGGGTCCTGGGGGATAGACGAAGCCCTCCGATGCCCCGCGACCCAGAGCGAGCGCCAGCTTCTCCTCGGATGACACCGCGGCGATCACGCGCGCGCCCAGCGCGGCTCCGATCTCGACGGCAGCGAGGCCGACACCGCCTGCGGCGCCGAGCACGAGCAGCGTCTCGTCAGCCTGAAGCCGCCCGCGATCGGCGAGGGCGTGATGCGACGTGCCATAGGTCATCAGGAAGGCCGCGGCCTCGTCGAAGGGCATCGCATCCGGGAGCCGCGCGCAGCGCTCGGCCTTGGCCAAGACCTTCTCGGCCATGGCGCCATGGCCGGGCATGGCGAGGACGCGGTCCCCGATCGAGAAGCCCGTGACGCCCTCCCCCACCGCGTCGACAATTCCCGCGGCCTCGGCGCCCGGCGAGAACGGTCGCGGCGGCCGCATCTGGTACTTGTCCTCGATGATGAGGACGTCCGGGTAATTGACGCCGACGGCCTGGACGGCGATCCGCACCTGTCCGGGCCCGGGTTGGGGCTCGGCGACCTCGTCCAGAACCAGCGTTTCCGGTCCTCCGGAGGACCGGCTGAGCAGCGCTTTCATGAATCCCTCGTCAGATTGTCGGGGTCGCGGAAGACGGCGGTGCGGCGCTCCATGTTGGCCCGCACGGCCTCGATCTGGTTCGGCCGGCCGAGTATCGCCTCCTGTTCGGACGATTCCGCGAGGAGGATACGGGCTGACCGATCGTCGTCGGCGAGGTTGAAGAGCCTCTTCGCCGCCCGGATCGCGTCCGGGTTGCGGGCGGCGATCACGCGGCCGGTCGCAAGAGCCTCCTCGCGAGGATCCGAACAGACCCGGGTCGCGAGGCCGAGCGTCACGGCCTCCTCTCCGGAGACGATCCGGCCGCCATAGGTCAGCTCGCGCATGACGTCGGCCCGGACGAGGTCGCGCAGGAGAAGCGTGCCGCCCATATCGGGCACGATCCCCCAACGGATCTCCATGACGGAGAGCTTGGCATCCGGCGCCACGTAGCGGATGTCGGCTCCGAGCGCGATCTGGAGGCCGCCGCCGAACGCGCTTCCGTGCAGTGCCGCGATGACCGGCACGGGCAGGCCCCGCCAGCCGAGCGCCAGATGCTGGAACATGTTGGCCGGCCCATGCGTCCGGTCGGCGAGGCGGCCCGGGACCAGGCCGCCGCCCTCGCCCGACGCGAGAGCCGCGAAACTCGCCATGTCGAGGCCGGCGCAGAAGGCGCGTCCTTCGCCCGAAAGCACCACGGCCCGAAGCCCGGGCTCGCCCCCGAGGCGCTCGGCGGCGGCGAGAAGCGCCGCCATCATCGCCGGGTCGAGGGCATTCATCTTGTCCGGCCGGTTCAGCCGCACATCGGCAATCCCGCCCGAGATGGCGATCGACACGCGATCCGCGCTGCCGGCTGCAATCTCCTGTGCGCCCATGCAGACCCCTCCCCTCTTGACCAAAGCACGACTTCGTCGGCCTCGTCACGGGGCAGGAGCGAAAGCATGGCCGACGATCCCGAGGTGATCCGCGCATCAGCGCTGAAGCCCACGCCGTGGCCGAACGGCCGCGGCGTCACGCGGGATATCGTCCGGCATAGCCTTCCGGCGGGTGGAATCGACTGGCTCGTCAGCGTCGCGGACCTCACTGAGGACGCGCCCTTCTCGCACCTGCCCGGCATCGACCGGGTCTTCACGATCGTCTCCGGCGGTCCTGTCGACCTCTCCCTCGGCGACGACCCAGCGATCCGATGCTGCCTGCTCGTGCCGACCTGCTTCCCGGGCGACCGGCCGACGCGCTGTGTCATGACGGGCAGCCCGAGCCGGGCCCTGAACGTGTTCGTCGACCGCGTCGGCCGCAGCGCACGTGTCATGGCCCATGCGGTTGCAGCCGGGCATGCCGTCCGGACAGGGGCCGCGGCTGCGGCGGTGTTCTGCGCCCATGGTTCCGTCGACCTGAAACGAACACGCCTAGAGCCGGGCGATACGCTGCTGAAGGTCGGGGCAGCCGAGATCCGGGCCATCGACGGTCCGGCCGCAATCGTGACCGTCGAGATCGAGTCGCTCGCCTGAGCCGACAGCCTACCCCTTCGCAGATGAAAGGACGATCCGATGCCACTCGCCGGTCAGGGCATGCTGATGACGTCGATGGACGTCGACCCGGAACACGAGCGCGAGCTCAACCTCTGGTACGACCGCGAGCATATCGCTGAGCGCGTCGCGATCCCAGGCTTTCTCGAGGCCCGGCGCTACGTCGCCGAAGATGCACGGCCGAAATATCTCGGCCTCTACTCGACGGCCGCGTTCGAGGATCTGTCGAGCGAAGCCTACCGGCGCGCGCTCGCAAACCAGACCGAATGGTCGCGGACCAATCTTGCCCGGTTCCGCAACATGGGCCGGGCGGTCGCCCGCATCACGGCGAGCCGGGGCCAGGGCCGGGGTGCCGCGCTCGCCATCCTCCGTCTACGCCCGCAATCGGGCTTGGAGCCCTCCCTGCGGGAGCGCCTTGTGACGCAACTCGATCCCGGCCGGATCGACGACGTCATCTCGATGCACCTCCTCGAGAGCGATCCGGGCCTGTCCGTCTCGCTGACCGAGCCCGATGCCCCGAATCCCGGAGCCGCGGATTGGTATGTCCTGATCGAGGGAACGCGCGTCGAGGCCGTGACCTCGCTCGCGGACGAGCATTTCACGGAGGCCGCCGGCCAGGATGCGGAAACCGTATCGCAAGGCACCTACCGGCTGATGTGGGACCTTGCGAGGAGCGATCTGTAGAAGGGCGCCCTAGTAGCGCTCGAGCCCTCGACCCTTCACGCCGCCGAGCTGCCCGGGCTCGAGCCCGCCCTCGGGATCGTAATAGCCGGCGGCCTTCTTGGCCTCGATCTCCACCGACGCGTCGGGTGGGACGAGGCCGGCGGGAAGTGGGACGCGCTCGCCGACCTCGATGCCGGATCCCACGATGGCGTCGTATTTCATGTTCGACATCGACATCAGCCGGTCGATGCGGCGGA
>NZ_CAXTAZ010000028.1:0-64574 GCF_964242715.1 uncultured Enterovirga sp. | reverse complement strand
CCCCGCAACCAAACACAAAGCCCGCCCGTCCCGGTGAAAACCAGGACAGGCGGGCTTTTCGCGTTCAAGGCCTACCCGCCCCGTCCAACACCACGAAAACGACGCCCCGCCTTGCGCGTCGCGGTTTTCCGCAGATGCTGCTCGATCGCGCCATTCGCTCTCCCGCGCATGTCCCGAACGGCTTCCACATCGTCGAAGGTGTCCGGGAAACGACGCGACAGCCACAGATAGGCGCTCGCCAGTTTCACCGCACGCTCCTGGTAATCGAGTTCGCCTCCGAGGTTTGCCCTGAGTGCGGGCACGCTCAGCCCCAAGGCCCGTGCCTCGGCCCAGCCGGCCAGGACCCGGACCGAGACCTCGTCCCGGCGGTTCACCGGACAGACGGAAAAGGCGAATTTTTCCTCGATCGGCAGGCGGACGCGGTCGATCGTCCGGGCGATGTCCAGGATCTCGTCCAGCGCAGAGGACTGGAAGGGCGAGCCTGCGTAGAAGGTTGCGCGGGCGAAATGCGTCAGCACCTCGCCCAGGCTCCGGGTCCCGAGTTCGTCCGCCACGGACGTGATCGCGACGAGGTCGGGCCTGACGAAGAAGCGCGTATCCGCTGGCGGAGCGGTCGGCGCGCCGGACAAAGCCGCCTTGATCGGCGCGATGCCGTCCTCCTCGGCCGCCGCGACATAGCCGATGTCCTGATGCCCGAACCGCCCTGCCCTGCCGGCAATCTGGCGGATTTCGGAATGGGTGAGCCCGCGCTCGCGCGTCCCGTCCCATTTCCGCGTCGTGGAGAAGACGATCCGCTTCAAAGGCCCGAGATTGAGACCCATTCCGATCGCGTCCGTGGTCACCAGCAGGCCGGCCTCTCCGTTCCGGAAACGCGCCGCCTCGGCCCTTCGGACCTCGGGCGAGAGTGCCCCGTAGATGGTCGCCACGTTGTGGCCGGCCTGAACGACGACCTCTCGGATCTCATGCACGGCCCGTCGCGAGAAGGCGACGATCGCGTCGCCCGGCTCGGCGCTCTCGAGGGGGACGGGGTCGTCCATGGTGACCAACGGCGTCTTCCGCTCGAAGGTGACGACGTCGAGCGACTCGTTCGCGGCTGCCGCGGCGCGCCGGACGTAGGACAGAGCGTCCTCCGAACCGCAGACGATGACGAGCTTCGCCGGGATGCCGAAGAGCGCGTTTGTCCAGGCCCAGCCCCGATCCGGGTCGGCCAGCATCTGGATCTCGTCGATCACGGCGACCTCGAGCGGCCGCGTGAGGTCTGCCGTCTCGATCGTGCGGGAGGTGTGGCTCGGGTCGAGCTCACCCAGCACCTCCTCGCCGGTCACCATCCCGGCCCGCAGCCCGCGCTCCAGCAGGGCCTCGTAATTCTCGAGCGCCAGAAGCCGCAGCGGGGCGAGATAGACGCCGTTCGCCGCCCTGGTGAGTGCCTCGAGAGCCCGGTAGGTCTTGCCGGAATTGGTCGGGCCCATGTGGAATACGATGCGGCGCTGCAAGCGCCGGGCTGCGGTGAACTTCTCGACATAGGCTCCGAATCCGGCCTGGTCCTGCAGGCGGCGCAACTGGGAATCCTGGCGCGCCACGGTCTTCGCCCGGCCCCGTCCGGCTTTCAGGGCCTCGCTCAGGGATCGCGTGAGATTCGGGCTGTCGACGAATTGCCGTGACCGGAGCCACCGCTCCATCTGATCGACATAGGCCGGCGCGTCGGGGCCCATCTCGCGAAGGTCCATGCCTACCTGCGCCTGCAACCGCTCCACCGCCCGACGAAGCGACCGGCTCGCGTCCGCGACGACCCTCGTGACACCGGATCGAATGTCGCCGAATTGCGCGTCGGGCTCGCCCCCTTCAGCCATCGTCTCCAGCAGCCGCAGGAGCCCTGGCTCGGGCCGCTGGTCGATCCGCAGCATGAGGCGCCCGTCGTCGACCAGCGGGATCTCTACCCGGATCCACCATGAGATGGAGTCGGGCTTGGACAGGTCGGGCCTGAGCGCCGGGGCGGCCTTTCGGAGCCGCTGGATGTGACGGTCCACAAGGCCTCGTTCCGGGCCCTTGGGTCCTTCCGGCGGCCGCCTCACCGAACCAGCCCCTGTCCCGAAGCAGGCTCAGTCGCGGGACACCGTCCCGCCGCATCGATGGCCCAAGATCGTGTCATCATCTCACCGGCAGGCGGGGTCGCCTGCTACAGCAAGGGCGGCTGGTTGCAAGTGTTCCTTTGAGATCCGGTTATGATCGCGCTCGCGCCTTCGGTTCGTCGATCGCGCCTGCGAACCGAACCTCCTCGCCGCGCGGCCGTTCTCTCGCTGCATCATGCGAAAAACTGACCCAAGACCATCCCTACTGGCCGCCGCCCTGGCGAGCACCGGCGTGATCTTGTTCGCCCCGGCGACTCGGGCGTCTGCGCCGTGCAGCCGAGGAGAAATCGCGGCGGTTCTTGCTTCCCCTGACGGGGGCGATGCCATTCGCCTGACCTGCAGCCTCACGCTCGGGCCGGACCAGGCGGTCCGGAAGCGGATCATCTTGGAGGGCAGCGCGGCGAGCGGGATCGAGATCGATTGCCGCGGAGGCACGATCGGACGGAGCGACCGTCAGCCCGATCTTCCCGCCTCCACGCTGGAAATCAGGTCGGCCGCCAGAGGCTCTGCGGAAGGGCCATTGTGGGACCGGCCGACCGACATAACCATCCGGAACTGCACATTTCTCGGGCCGATCCGCATCTCGGGCATGGGCCTGAACGGCCAGGGAGAAGCCGTCAAGCAATCCTCCCGAGCCCCGGGTCACACCGAGCGGGCGCAGGAAGCCGCCCCGAGCCGCGTCACGATCGAGAATTCGGAGCTCCGCGCCTCGGGCCGCATCCCGCTCTACCTCGCCCCCGGAGTGACCGGGGTCACGATGCGAAACACCCGGGTGACGGGCATCTCGCCGTCGGTGGCCGTCTATATGGATGCGGAAAGCGCCGGCAACGCCCTCCTCGCCAACATGTTCGACATCAAGACCGGACGCGAGGTCGTCGCCCTCGACGGCTCGGCAGCGAACCGCATCATCGGCAACGTATTCAAGATCGGCTGGCGCAGCGGGATCAACCTCTACCGGAATTGCGGCGAGGGCGGCACGATCCGCCACCAGACACCGTCCGGCAACGTCATCACGGGCAACGTCTTCACCTACGGCTTTCCATTGCACCTCCCGGCCATCAACGTCGGCTCGCGGGAAGGATGGGCCCTCTACTGCCATGCCGATGCCGGCTATCCCTTCGGTAGCTCGATCGACAATGGCGACCACGCGGCCAACAACGTGGTCGAGGATAACCGCGTCGAGTGAAAGAGGTGGGTCAGGTCAGTCGGCGAGGGACAGGAACTGGTCCAGGGCGTCGTCGTTCCGGGCGAGGTTCAACGCCACCGCCGACGGGTAGGGGTTGGAGGCGGCATAATCGTTGATGAGCGTTCGGGTGCTGTGATTCACGCCGAAGATGGCCGCGTGCCAGGTCAGCCCCAAATCCCGCAAAGTTTGCTCCGTCTTCTCGCGGTAGCGTTCGGGCCGGGCAGTGACGAAGACGATCTGGGCTCCTGCCTGGATAAGGCCGCGCACGATGTCCACATTTCGGCGCAGAGGGACGTCCTGATCGTCCCACAAGGGCGGAACATACTGGCCGGCATTCCGCAACATGACCCCGTCGATATCGACGAAATAGGTCCCTTGGTGGCGCCGAAAGGCGTTCCAAGCCTCGAGGGTGCCGACATCCTGGTACCGATTTCCCTCGACGCCCCGGAAAACCGCTCCGGCCCGCATGGCTTCCAGGATAACGTGGGAGACGAACATCTCACCCGGCTTGTCGCTCGCGAGCAGCTTGTCATAGGCTTCCAGGAAGACGTGGGCCTCGTGGAAACCGTAACCGCCGACCGAGACGAAGTTGGACGAAACCGACTTCTCGATGATGCCCTCGAGGAGGCTGTGCTCATTCAGGTTGAGGAAGCTCTTGCCGGAGACGTTCCGGACGTTCGGGGTGGTCCGCAGGTCGGCGAAACACACAACGTCGCCGAAGACATTCTCGGCGGGAACGAACCAGCTGTCGCAATCCTTGATGAAGATGGGTCCTTCGACATCCGCCTGCCGGAGCATCTCGGCAACGCTTTCGGCTGGCCCCGAGGTGGGCTGATCGAAGATCACGATCTCAGGGTGCGGCCCGAGAGCCCGGCGGATCGCGGTCTCGCCCTGCAGATCATCCAGATGTTCACGCAGGCCCGCGATGACGACCCGTCTCGTTCGCCAGTCGGGCACGGTGCCGAGCGAGAGTTCGAGCATCAACTCGCCAGAAGGCGCCGTGAGCATCCATTTCGGCCGCAAGCCCGGGAAGCGGGAGGATCGTCCCGCGATCGGAAGAAGAACGGTTCCAGATTGATGCATCTCAGCGTCCCGCCACCAACGCCCGATCGAGGCCCCTGACCACGTGCCGGAACGTGATCTCGTCATGCACGTAGGGCAAGACGCGCATCGCCTGCAACACCCTGAGCTGGCTCAGTTTCGGGGCAAGCTGCGGGAACATGACGAGGATCTGGCTCCTGATCTCGTCGTAGAGATAGCGGCTCAGCATCGCCATCAATCGATCGTTGGCGGACAACTCGGCCTTCCACAGGACGCCCCTGAGGGACCAGCCGCTCTCCAGGTCCTGCAGCAGCTTCGCGACATCCAGCCAAACGGTCTCAAGGTCGCCGTCGAGGAGATCGATCAGCACGATCTCGCCCTCCTCCGTCACCAGCATATTCTCAAGCGTGAGGTCGCCGTGCGAGGCGGTGCAGGGGATGTCCGACCAATCGGCCTGGTCGAGGCTGGCGAGAGCCCTGTCCAGGATGGCTCGGTGCGACGGGTAGAATGCGCTCGCGGCGACGGCGCGCGACACGCTCTCGACCTTCGTCCGGAAGGTTGCGGCCGAGATCGTGCCTGAACGGTTTTCCGCAAGGGCGCGCACGGGCTCCAGGATTCTGCGCGCGAAATCCGAGAGCGTCGCGACGTTCTGCAGCGGTGCATAGCTTCCGAAGCTGTGACCGTTGATGAATTCCATATCAAAATAGATCAGCCCGTCCTGCAGGCCCTGCTCGATGATCCTCGGGGTCCTGATCATTTCGGAGAGGCGCTCCTGCTTCGAAAGCTGACTTTGCAGCCTTTCGTTATAAGCCTCCGACGCCGAGAACTTTCTGACGAAGTAAACATCGCCGCGCCTGCACAGGGCGACCCTGCATCCGGAATGGCCGAGTAGATGCCGGATGACTTCGATCGAGGAATCTACCGGCTGAGGAATCTGCAAAATGGATCATCCTGCCTGGAATGCCGCGCCGCGCCGCGGGACAGGGAGACCTGGGAATCGCGGTCCGCGGCCGGCGACAGCGTGGCTCGGCTTACATGCCGGCGTTTTAGCGGGAGACGTGCGTGCGGAGTCAACGCGGGCCGAGAGGGTCCGATATAGCACCCGTACCCGGTTCTCGTGAGTCTGGAGAGCGCGAGATGGCGATCGAAGCCCCTGAGACCCCTATCGGCCGGAGCGCTGCGATGCTGCCATCTTCGGCACGCTAGGATACGATGTCGACTACCCCGTCTTCGCCAGCACCTCGGCCGGACTATATCTTCTTCCACCGCCGATACAGGCGAACGACGAACTCGGTCAGCCCATCCGCCTCGATATCGACCAACGTCATGGTCCTGGCAGGGCCGTCATCCCGCGGGCGGACCACAAACGTCCTGCTCTCCTCGGAATAGCCGCTGAGGACGACAGGTCGGGTGCGTTCCGCCTTCAGCAAACCCACGAAGACGAGAAAAGGAGCAAGCCCGAGAAGCGATGCCGGCCAGCGCAGCATCGCGACCGCCGATGCGCCCTTGCGGAACAGGAAGATGTAGCTCGCTCCTTTGTCGCTTCGAGCGGCGACCACCTCTTCCGGCGCTCGGACCAGGGGCGCGCCGGAGGCCTTCAGGGCCGCATACGCGACTGCGGTCGTAGAGACGCGGCTGGACAGAAACGCCGTCGCATCCTGCATCGCCGGAGCCTGGACCGGGCGAGCGGAGGATTGCCGGTCCTGGTGCCTCAGAATGCCGCTGACCGTGTGGAGAGGGGGGTAGCCGAGGAGATAGGGAAGGTCGAACGGGATCGGCTGCAGCCCGCATCCGAGCACGGCGCGAGCAAGATGGTGCTGCGCGTTGAGGTGACCGGATTCGAGGAAGCGTGCGCTGGTCAGTTTCTCAAGGAGCGCGCCCATGACGGCGCGCGTTCCGAGAAACAGGTGGTCGTTGAGCCCCTCGCTCCAGAAGCGGTTCGGAAAGAAAACCTGGCGGTCGGCCAGGGCTTTGCCCTGAACGATCCCACCCACGATCTGGCGCAGATTGCGGGTCGAGAAGATGTCCGGCCTCATCCGGACCACCCAGCCATAGGTGTCGCCGCGCTCCGCCTCATGGCGCAGGAGGCCATCATAGGCAGCCGAGAACTGATCGAACATGGACATGCTGTCCCGGCCGAACTGCATCGCGTCCCGGGCGGCCCGCGGGTCGGAAGGCATCGCCGCCGGTCCCTCCAGCGCCGCCAGGGCCACGCTCCGGGACCCCAATGCCTCTTCGAAGCCGTCGATCTCGACGATGGCGACCGGGTTCAGGACGTCCCTCGCCAGGCTCAGGAGCCAGTGGCTTCGGTCCATCGTGAGGATGATGTCGCAATCCAGTCCGGCGAGGAAACGCCGGACATTGTAGAGATCCCGTTCGTCTTCGAAATGACCGCAGAGCAGGATCGCCGCCCGGCCCGCTTCGTGGCCGCTCGACGGACCAGGCTCATGGCGGTGGGCTGGCGCATGCGGACCAAGTGTCTTCGCGAAGTTCGTTCCCGCCGTGGCGGCGTCTGCCGCCAGACGGGCCTCGAGGAACGCGGTCGCGTCCTTCCAAACCGGCGCGGAAACCGTGCGCGATCTGGGGTCCTTCTGCTGGTTGCTAAAGGCGGAGCTCAAATCTGCGAGATCCGGATGGCCCAGCACGTAGGGGAGATCGCCAGGGATCGGCCTTAAACCGCAGGCAAGCACGGCCCAGCCCACCCGCCGCGACATGTCGACATTGGTGGCCTGCCCTTCATCGGCCGACAGACGGTCCAGCAGAGCACCCATCGCAGGCCGCAGCCCAACCAGGAGATGGTCGTTGAGCCCTTCCGCCCAAAAGCGGTTCGGGACGATGACGATGTCGCTCAGGTCGGAGACGGTCTCGGACGAATCCCAGAGAAGGTCGCGCAGGCCGCGCATCGACATGATGTCGGGCCGCATGGCGACAAGGACGCCGTAGCTGTCGGGGCGGGAGGCTTCCACCCGCAGGAAGGCTCCGTAGGCTGCCAACAGGCCGCCCAGTCTCGATCGCGATCCCTGGTCTGCCCGGTCCATCTCGACGATCGCGACGGGCTGAAGCACCCTCGTGACAAACTCGATCAGGGGGTGGCCCGTTTCGATCGCGACGACCACATCGCAATCCACGCCGGCCAGGAACCGACGGGCGTTGTAGGCGTCCTGTTCGCTCGTGAACGGACCCGAGAGCAGCACCGCCGCCCGCCCCCGCAGCAGGGGGCCTCGATGCATCGCGGCTTCGCCGAAGAAATGCGCGCTCGATGCGGTACGCTTCCGGATGTCGCCAATGACGTCGTAGAATTCGTAAGGTTCGTACCGGACGAGGCGAAAATGGCGTAGAACCTCATCCTTCGAGATGAACGCCGCGTATTCCTCCCGGGTGACGAACCGCGCCAGGTACTCGAAGATCCCGACGGCTACGAGAGGCGAATGGTAGAGCCCGTGCATCAGGGCCTGCGCGCGTGCCGCGCCAAAATGGCCGGCGAGAAACTCTTCGGCGGCGATGAAGCGGTAGGGCGCCCCATTTCGTCGGGCATATTGGAAATAGAGCTGGGACTCGAAAAGTTGGCGAGGCCGAAAGGCCCAACCCACGCCGTGCACCTCCTTCAACTCGGCCAGCAACCCTCGCACAAGGTCGCTCGAGAAGAGCCAGTTGAGGGATTCGAAATACCAAAAGGGCTGCTGGCGCCCGCTCAGGAAGTTGACTTCGTGATTGACATCCTTGGCGAGCCCGCGCGGCATGTCTCCCCAAGGCCGTTCGGTGAAGAAGACCGTGGTCTCCGGAAGTCCCCCCGCAAAAATAGGGTTCAGGTCGCGCACGACGCGCGACTCGCTATCGATCAGCAGCACGTTCCCCTGCAGCTTCGCGATCGCCAGGAATTTCTTGAGGGTCTGGTAGCGGTAGCGGTCGACGAGCTTCAGCAGCTTGGCGCCACTGATCGCCACGCCGGTATATTCCTTCACGAGATCCTCGATGAGGAAGACACGGCACCGCAGCCGTTCGACCGCGTCGCGGAACAGCTCGACCTCCTCGGCGGAGATCACGATGACGATGTCGATCGGAGTGGATTCGGTCGCCCGGATGGTCTCGAAGAGCGCGGTCGCTTCCTCGAGATGTCCTGACCAGGTCGGCGTCAGGACGGTGCAGGTCGGCGGAGCAACCGCGCTCTGAAGCTGATTCAACAATAAACCCAGGTCTCGTTTAGACGGCTCGGCGGGAGCCCTAGCTCAGCAAGGGTCGCCCAGCAACCCGGCGCGAACCCAAGTCCGGCCGCAGCCGATAACGACGATTCGCGCCGTCAGTTCGGCGCACCCAGAAAGCGTGGCGATGGAGGCCAGATGTGAGCGGGACGGGGAAAAGATCTAGCCTCCACCCTCCTTCTTCAGCAACCAATACTGGCCGCTAGCCATATAGATGCCGGTGAACTGCTTACCCAAGTTCGTCGCCTTGAAATCCTCAAGGGCTACCTTCGCGCCGATGAGGCCTGGCGTGTGGCCGACATCTTCGAGAATGATGATCCCGCCTGGCAGCATCCGGGGAGCACACTTTTCAAGGCCGGCCAAAATACCCTCGTAGATGTCCACGTCGATATTGATGACGGCGATCCGTCCAACGCTCTCCGGTATCTGGTCGGTGATGATGTTACGCCGCTCGACCGTGACGTTGAGCAAGTCGCTCCTGAATCGCGTCAGCCGGTTAGCGACAGCGTCCATCCCTTCTGTCTTGTGCGTGCCGAACCAGATCGCGTCCGCGCTTTCCTTTGCGGCCTCATAGTCGAAGCCTTCGAACACGTCGAAGAAGAAACAATTCCGCTTCATCTTGGCAGCCTGCATGTAACACAAGGCCGCCCCGCCACTGCTTCCCCGAAACGTTCCGACTTCTACGTAGGATCCATCGAGGTGCTTGGTGATTTCAATGGCCTGTGCCAAGTTGTCGAAATCGCCCATGTCCCAGTACGTATAACCATGATCCCGCTGGTACATTGACTCTTCGTGGGCAGCTTTTCTCCACACGAAGTTGTGGTGATGGTACGAAGCTAGGCCAACGACGACCGGAACATACTTGCCCCCGGCAGCAACAATGTCGCGGACAGCTTTCTCGGCTATCTCGTCGTTGTCCATGGCGAGAAGAAACAGGGAACCGGCTGCTTCGCCAGCAATCCGGTGCTTGTCGTCTGGATACGTCAGGACAGATGGACCGCGGTAAGCCACCCATCCGTCGGTCACAACGATCAACTTCTTGTCGGGGTGCTTCTGCCAAAGGTCAGTAGCGGCGGCCCGGATCATGTCGGCCGTGAAACGGGCGTTGTTATAACCGCCCTCTCCGTTGAATCTCATAGACCTGCTCCGCCCATCGATCGCCGGTCGCAGGTCGTGGCTCACTGGTCGAGCCTCACTCGCAGAACCGTTAGGGACATACATTCGACCGTCGCGCACGAGTATCACTCGGTGACGGCCAGGGCGGGCGGGATACGACGGTTCGAGACAGGGGTCAAACTTCGGAACGCCCCAAGCGGCCCGCTAGCCGCGAGCTGCTGCCTGCGGTCACGTTTGTGACCCTCTCACCTCCGTGCTAGGAGGACCCCATGCTGCACGCTCCGGCTTCATGGCCACGGCACCATGTGCCGTGGCGTTGCTTCTATGCCGTGGAGCGTCGGGAAGACCCGCGATGATCGTGGTCGTGTTCGGCCTTCAGGGCTTCTTGACGGACTGGTGCTGCGATTTGACGGCAGCTCTGATCGGGTCCCAAGGGCGGCCCCCTGAGATAGCCAAGCTGAACTCGATCGAGGATTTCGCGGTGCAGTTGCTCGCGAATCCAGCGGACCTGATCGTCCGGTCGACATGGCCCGATCCCATCCTCCTGAACGCGGTCCGACGCGCCGGAACGGCTTGCGTGTTCGCCCATGACCAGCCGCTGAGGTCGGCATACTTTCGGATGCCTCGGTTCGGTGAGGGATATCTGAACGCCATCCGGGGTGTGATGGCCGAGAGTGTTGCCTTGCGCGGAGTCACGATGCCGGACGTCGTTCACGTCCGAAGAGAGGAGGTCGTCGCAGATCCGGTCGCCGAGATCGCCCGCATTGCGCGTGCTCTCGGATTGCGCGATCTCGGCGAGAAGGCCGGCATGCTGCACCAACACTGCAAACCGGCCTTCTCCTACCTGGAGCAATCTCCGGCCGAGATGATCGGGCAAAGCGAGGAGGGCGCGCCGAAGCCAGTCGTGTCATCGCAGGAGCGGGCCGTGCTGGAGGCCGCGCTCGGGCGACTCGGCACTTTTGGAGAAGAGGATCAGACCCGCCTCCTGCTGACCAAAGATTTCTTCAATTTCGAGGGCGCGCCGATCGGTGATGGCCGCATCGATGCAACGGGTCGGGCTCGGCTGCTCGTGCAGGGTCCTCACATTTTCCTTGCGGCGGGCGCCTGGAAAGCTCGGTCAGTCCATCGGTTCTCATCTGACCTTGCCGGATCGCCTTTCACGATCGACGCGGTGTCGTGGGTCGGCACGACGCCCCACGACCTTGCCCGAACCACATTCACCGTGCCAAGTTCGGGCGGCGTGGTCGAAACTCTTCTGAATTTCGCAGTAACGAACCCGCAAGGCATGATCGAGATGAGGCTTTTTGCCGATCGCGCAGTCTTTGGTGGTGAGATCTCCCTCGGCTACGTCGACGTGACCCGGAACCACTTGCGAGATCCCATTCTCGACACGGTTGCCTGACGAACACGAACCATGATCCGTCGGTCGGCCAGGACTCCCGCCCACAATCGCCGTCCGGCTCTCCTCGAACGCCCGAGGGAACCCGTCCCGCGAAGGCCCGCGGGCCAGGTACCCGCAAAGGTCTAACAGGGAGACGCCTTGTGCCGCCAAAGTTCGGCCTGTTACACTACGGTGTCGCGGGCACATGCCCAGTCCAGCACGGCAACTTCTCTCTCGTAGCTTCAGGATGTCACCTTGGTCGATGTCGATTGCGCGTCCTGGATAGCATCCCTGGACAAAGTCGGCGGTTTGTCCATCGTCATCCAGGGCAGCTTGTACGACTGGAACATCGTCGAAACGGCGAACCATTGCCTGCATTGGCGGACATTGTTTCCGCATGCGCAAATCTTGTTATCTATCGCGGTGACCGACGTGGTCACGGGCGATCGTGATCCGCGGGGCGTGCTGACGGGATTGAGCCTGTCGCCCGCTCGTCGGCCCGACGGGTTGCTGCATTCCGCCCTCCGCCAGATCGAGAACGCCTGCGACGAGGTAATCCTCTCTGTGGGCGCCCTCCCCCTTCCGCCGATCAAGTTCGACAACAAGACGAACAACATTAATCTGATGATCGTGGCCGCCCAGGCCGGGCTAGCTCGTGCGACAGGCGCATACACGCTTCGCGTTCGGAACGATCTCTTCTTTCAGGACCGAGAGTTCCTGACTTTCTACCACGAGAATGTCGATCGGCCGCGGGCTGGCCCGAATGCCGTGGCGCAGCGCGTCATGATTTCGCAATTCTTCACGCTGAACCCCTTCACGCTGGAGCGTCTTCCGTTCCACTTCAGCGATTGGTTCCACTTCGGTCTGACGGCCGATATCCGGGCGATGTGGGACATAGGTTTCATGTCCCTATCAGATGCTACCTACTATCTCGCCCATGATCACGCCCCAGGCTCGAACGTCTACGAGCGGCGTGTCCGCGTCAGGATCGCCGTCGAGCAACACGTCGCTTTCAGTTTTCTGAGGGCGAAGTTTCCCGACATCCGCCTCGACTATCACAACGACTGGACGTCGCGGGAACGCTCGATGCGTATTCTCCTCGATGATTTTCTCGTCTGCGACATGGTGCGATGCAAGGTGATCATCGAGAAGTATGATCGTGCCTTCAGCGACCCTCGCATCGATCTGCAATGCATCTCCTACACCGAATGGCTGCGTCTCACCCTGATGACGAGGGACACACGCTTTGCGGACGTCTTCTCGAAACAGGCGCGTTATGCCCAAGTCCACCTGCTGATCCGCGAAGAGCCGGGCTTGCGTTGGCTAAAGCTCACGATCAACGCCGGAAAATTCTTGCTCGGCCAAGCCCGGCGCCTGTTCGATCCCGTGCGGCGTCTCATGGCCACGGCCGGGCTGCGCGCGATGGATACGCCTCTACCCGGCGATACCCGGAACGAGCGGACCCCTCGTCCATCGCGGGCGCATACCAGGAGGCTCGCCCCGAAGCCGCCTCAGGCAACACAGGCGACACAGGCGACACAGGTGACGCCTTCCGGCCTCAAGCTCCGCTCGTCCAGAGGGGCGCCGTAGCGACCCGGAACGAGGGGGCTCAGGCCGCCGCGTGAGCGAGCTTCGCCATCCTGAGGCCGTTGGCCAGGATGGCCAATTGCACGTTGCGCTGGCCCTCGTGCAGCGGGAGCATGGACAGGAACAGGAGGGCCACCAGCGCCAGGGTTTCGGCGCTGCCGCACCCATACCGGCCTATGCGGGTCTCGGAATATTCGGCGACGAAGCGCTCGCGTTCCGGATCGTGGCCGAAATCGATTGCGATGTGGTAGCGACCGTCATAGCGAAGCTCGTACCGGCCAGCCATGAGTAGGTCGTACATCCCGACGGTGGAATGGGTCAGCTTGGCGATGTCGTAGCGCGCGTCCCCGAACATCGTCATCGATCCATCGGACAACATACCCCGCGGATCGACGACCTTCACCCGCTGCGAGCGGAAATCGAAGAAGATGTTCGCGAAATGAAAGTCGCCATGCCAGAGGCAGATGTCGTCTTCTCTGGTCGGCGCAACGAGCGCGATCAGGCTCTCCGCCGTGTCCTTGAGAGAGGGCATGTCGGTGCCGTCGAACATCCATCGCTGATCGAGCGAAAGCCCGGCCGATTGCGCGAATTGCGCCAGGCGCTTGAAGGTCTTACCGAGGATCATGTCCTCGAAGAAGCGGCCGGGATAGTCGGGCAGGGTCTCGTACGAAGAAGGCTTTGCGAGATGGCACAATTCCAGGAAGGTCTTGCAGCTCGCCAGGATGTTTCCCCAGGACTGCGAGGGAAGCGACGCGAAACAATAGAGTTCGGACAGAAGGGGAAGGTAGAGATACTCGGTTTCGTAGGCGACCTCGGGCTGACGGTGCAGGTCGATGAAATGCGGGACAAAGGGACGGAAACGCGGAGGCAGGTTCTGGAACCAGGCGGCTTCGGCAAAGATCTTCCGGGCCGGCGTGCCGGCCTTTCGGACCGATAATCCGTCGCCGACGACACGGTTGAAGTCCCGGGCGGCGAACTGTGTGCAACGCGATCGGTGATAGGTGTGGAGATGGCCGAAATCGAGCCACCGTATCGTCTCGACCGGTTCCAGGGGCCGGTCCGAGGCATATCCGTTCAGCACGTCGACGAAATCGTCCGCCTCGCCCGCGTGCCGCCGCAACAGGGCCGAATCGGCGAAATCGAAGAAGCCGGCCACGACCGTCCGGGATTGCCCGCCGGTTCCGACACTCTGCTGGAAACGCACGGCGCCATCCAGGATGTCGAAATCCGCCCACATCGCTAGATGCTGGGTCGTTCCGGTCGCGAAGGTGTCCGGTCGCGAGCCGGGCTCCGGATAGGTGACGAGCGTATCTCCGAAAAGGAGAAGAAGCCGTCCCGAATGCCCCAGCGTCTTCAGCGCATTCGCGATGCCCGCCGGCAGGGTCTGGGTGTCATCCATGGGAAGCACCTTCACGGCATCCTGCGCCAGGCGGCTCGCATCGAAGCTCGGAACGGCGAAGTCGGAGGGAAGCGTCAGGGCGATGTTGGTCGTGAGCGTGCGGGCGAACGCGACCTGCGTCTCGAGGAGGCGTTCCGTGCCGTTGGGCAGGAAACTCGGCGGAAGGCGGCCGAATTCGGACACGAGTTCCGGGCCGACATAGCGTCCGCTCAGAATGAGGAAGAGCGGATCGCTCATCCGCCCACGCGTTCCCTGTGGATTAGGGATACAATCTCGTCGTAGCTCAACGTCACGAACTCGGACGGCCGTATGGCCCGGTCGTCGATGTAGAATCCCTCGAACCCGCACCATGGCTTGCCGACAACGATCTCGTCATAGGGGACGTCGTGTTCGGCTAGCCAGTCCAGGACGATGGGCAGCGTGTGCTGGCGGATGGCCGCTACGTCCCCTGCAAAGGTCCGCATGTTCCGGCTGGTATGGATGACGATCTCGAAACCGAGCGAGCGGTAGTGGCGCAGTTGCCGGATGACCTCAGTCGCGGGTTTCGCATGCCTGTATCTCAGCGAGGGATCCTGCGCCTGATCCTGGTCGCCCTCGGGCATACAGAGTGTGTGGTCGAGGTCGACGATGAGACGCTTCATGGACGGGCGGCACCCAGGCGGGACGGAAGGCCATAGACCGGCTGAAGCTCGCATGTCTGCTCCGGCCCTGGTTTCACCGACTAGTGGCTGCGCGCGACAGCACCGTCAACGCAGGTGACGGTCGCTGGACGGACCCGTGCGAAGGCGATCGAGACCGGCGGTTCGACGGCATCGCCTGCCTGTCATGTGGCGGACGCACGATCCGGACGGCCTTCGCTTCGGGGTTCGCGGTGCGCTTGCCCGTGCTACGCTGTCGCTGGATTGGAGGCGGCACCGTCTGCGCCGCCTCGTCGCGCCCATAAGGTGGACCGAGTCTGCTAAGTGGGTCATCAAAGGGCCGAATTCCTTGCAGACACGTGACGGGACGGAGTGACGATCCTGTCCCCGAGCGTGCGAGCTGGCGCGGGATGACGGGCGGAGCGGAAGCAGGACGACACATGGCAGAGACTGACGTGAGCACGCGCTTGCGGCATGGTGCGTTGGAGCCTGTGGTGGAGGCGCGCCCGCTGTCGCCCTTCGGGAAGGCTCGTCGGTTGATCCAAGGTCGCGCGCGGACGGCGCTGGTCGCCGGGCGTGCGCCCGCACCCACGGCCCGGAAGCTCCGGTTCGGCAAGCGGGGCATGTTTCTGATGCTCGTGGCGCTGCCGACGGCGCTGACCGCGCTCTACCTCTTCCTGATCGCCTCCAATCAGTTCATCTCGGAAACGCGCTTCGTCGTGCGGAGCGCACAGAAGCAGGGCATGTCGGGCCTTGGCGCCATCCTCCAGGGCAGCGGGCTTGGCGGAGGGCGCGACGATTCCTTTTCCGTCATCGATTTCATCAAGTCGCGCGATGCCCTGCGCGAAGTCGACGAGAAGATCGGCTTTCGGGAAATGGTCAGCCGCTCCTCCGCAGACTTCCTGGCACGCTTCCCGGCCTTCTATGCCGGCGATAGCTTCGAGGAACTCTACGAGCATTACCAGGGGATTGTGAACGTCGTTCACGATCCGAGCACCGGCATCGACACCCTGAAGGTCCGCTCCTTCGAGGCCGGCGATTCGCGCCGGCTGGCCGAGGCGCTGCTGCAGGCGAGCGAGCGCCTGGTGAACCGGATGAATGAGCGAGCGCTCGGCGACGCCGTCGCCCTTGCAGCCCGGGAAATCAAGACGGCGGAGCAGCGATCTGCGGCCGCGCAGAAAGCTCTCACCACCTATCGCATCGCGGTCGGCCTCGTGGACATGGGGTCTACAGCAAGGACCTATGTCGAGTTGGTGAGCGGCATGTCGCGGGAGTTGGCCGCGACCAGGGCACAGCTGTCCCAGATGGTCGCGGCCTCGCCGGGTAATCCCGGGATCCAGTCCCTTCGGGACCGGGCGACGGCTCTCGAACAGCAGATTGCGATTGAACGGAGCAAGCTTCTCGGCAATGACGGCTCGCTCGTCGGCACCTTCGCCGAATTCGAGCGGCTGACCCTTGAGGCGGAATTCGCCGCCAAGGCGCTCACCGCGACGAATGCGATGCTGGAGACCGCCCGTATCGACGCGATGCGGAAGCAGCTCTACCTGGAGCGCGTCGTTGAGCCCAATCTGGCCGACCTCTCGCGCTATCCGCGCCGATTCCTCGCAACCTTCACCGTGTTCGGCACCACCTTCCTGGCCTATTCCATCCTGTGGCTGGTCATCGTGAATGCGCGTGAGCATGCCAGCTGACGCGGCCGCTCCCGAGGTGCTGGTGACGGTGCGGGAAGCACCGCAATCCTCGCTCCTCGCCGATCTTCGAAACCAGGTCCGGATCACCGGCGCCCTGATCCTGCGGGAGATCTACACCCGCTTTGGTCGCGAGAATCTCGGCTTCGCCTGGATCATCATCGAGCCGGCTCTGTTCTGCCTCTCCGTCATCCTGCTCTGGTCGGTGATCCAGCATTCCGGACATTCCGAGACGCCGATCGTGCCGTTCCTGATGACCGGCTACATGCCCCTGCTGATGTATCGCCACATGGTCATGCGGACGATGCGGTGCATGCAGGCGAACTCCGCCCTTCTGTATCACAGGCACATCACCATCCTCTCGCTTTATGCGGCTCGGATCGTCGTCGAAATACTGGGGACGTCGGCCGCCTTCGGTTTCTGCCTGATCGTGTTCTATTTCGCCGGATACGTTGAAATACCGGACAGTCCCGGCTTGATGCTGGGCGGATGGCTCCTCTACGCGTGGTATTCTGCCGCGACGGCTCTGCTGGTCGGGGCCTTGTCGGAGCGGTCCGAACTGGTCGAGAAGATCTGGAGCCCGATCAGCTACATCATGATCCCGCTCTCCGGAACCTTCTACATGGTCTATTGGATTCCTGATCAGTTCCGCGAGATCATCCTCTGGATGCCCCCGGTCAATGGCGTGGAGATGATCCGCGGCGGCTATTTCGGGCCAGGCGTTCCAACCTTTTATTCGGCGAGCTATTTCGCCTATGTGAGCGCAGTGCTCACGGCGATGGCCTTGTTTTTGACCAAAGACGCGCGGAAGTTCGTTGAAGTCGAATGATACGCGGGACTTCCATCGTTAAGGACTACCGCGTCGGACACCAGACGAAGCGCGTTCTGGACCATGTGAATTTCGAGGTCCGTCAGGGTGAGCGGCTGGCCGTGCTGGGCCGGAACGGGGCCGGCAAGTCGACCCTCGTCCGCATCATCGGGGGTGTCGAGCGCCCGACGAGCGGCCGTATCGACCGACAGATGTCGATGTCATGGCCCCTCGGTTTGGCGGGTGGCTTTCAGGGAAGCCTGACGGGCTACGACAACGTCAAGTTCATTGCCCGCGTCTATGACAAGGCATTCGCGGAGATCAAGGAATTCGTCGAGGATTTCTCCGAACTCGGGAACCACCTGAAAGCGCCCGTCCGGACCTATTCCTCCGGTATGCGGGCGCGGCTAGCCTTCGGCTTGTCGCTCGCGATCGACTTCGATTGCTATCTCGTCGACGAGGTCATCTTCGTCGGTGACCAGAAATTCCATGCTCGCTGCCGCTACGAGATCTTCGAGAAGCGGCCGGATCGTGCCCTTCTCCTGGTTTCGCACGATTTTGGCATCATCAAGGAATATTGCAACGGCGCCATGGTTCTTCACCAGGGCCGCGCCAAAACGTTCTTCGACGTGCAACTCGGCATCGACATTTATGCTGGCTTGTAGGCGGGCCGGAGCGAGGCTGAACGGGTTGGTTTTTCGCCCGGCTTTCCGCACGAGAGTCATGCTGTGATGGTGTTCAGGCCGGACCACACGCCGCCGGTGACGCCGGCTTTCGAAACGGCTCGCGAGCCGGAGCCTCGGACCACGTCAGATAGCCGAAGGCGGACGCGGGCCGCCAACTTCTCCGCATCTTCCTTCCGTTCGCTGTAGCGGTCCGTCAGATAGCCGGATTCCCGGCGCGTCAGGAGCGTGAACTTCACCAGTTTTTCCATCAGGTCCACCACACGATCGCAATAGAGCGAAGGCCTCATACGGCCCGTATCGTCGAACTGCTCAAAGGCTTAGGCGACGGAGGAGTGGCTCGGGATCGTGATCATCCGCATCTCCGGCCGAGGACTTGGTCACGGCGTTGAAGCATCGAACCGCTGCTCACCCTGCATGACGGGGTCGCGCCCTGGATCGGCGAAATTCTGCCGATATCGAGCGGTGCCAGGCATGGTGGCCGGGGGAAGCCAACTCCCGCCGACTAGACTTTCGGCCGCCAGACAGCCGAACGCCGCCCTAAGATGGCGCCCTAGGTAGAACTTGCTGCAGTGCAGCGAGCAGCAGCAAGCTCCGGAGGGAAAACCGGCCGCTAACCGAATTTCCCTAGCCGCTTCGTACCAAGTCAGACATTAGCTTAGAAATGAGAGCGTTAACAAACCCTTAATGGGTGGCTTCCGCGAGCCCGTGGCGCATTTGCAGTCCGCTGCTCAGAACAACATCACATTTGAGGCAACCTCTCCCTCGCTCATCGTTTGCTGCGGTGCACAATGACGATCTCGGGCCGACGGACTCGGCCGTGACTGTCGCGAGGAGACTCGAATGAACGCCTCAAACCGCGTCCAGCAGCCCGGCTCTCAATGGGCCGGGCACCAGGGCCTAGTTCGCGTGTCGAGCTATTCCGTCGCCAGCGTCCTGGCGGTGCTGATGCTCTCGGCGGTCGTACCACCTCTCGTGGCGGACCAGTCGGACCGTGCCGTCGTGAACGCGCCGGTCGCCCTGCTCACGGCGCCTGTCGCGGGAGACGTGGACACGATCTCCGTCAAACCTGGCCAGGAGGTCGGTCGGGGGGAGACCATCGCTCGCATCTCCAACTCACGAGTCGACAGATCGACCCTGATCACCCTCGAAGGCAAGGCAGCGGAGACGCGGGGCAAGGGTCTCGCAGCCGCGAGCAAGCGGGAATCGAATACGGCGTATCTCGCGGCCTTGGACAAGTCGATCCAGGAACAATCCAGCCAACTCGCAACCATCTTCCGGCAGCAGATCGTGGAGCTGCAGTCGAGGGTGGCTGCGTCCGTCTCGTCCGGACAGGAGAAGAAGTCGGTCCTGGACCGACAGGCCACGATGGTCGCGCGCAACGTCGCGAGCACCGAGATGCTGAAACCGACCGAGCAACAGCTCGCCGGCGCGCTCCATCAGCAGGATGCCCAGACCGCCAAGCTTCGCCAGAAGGTCACGCAATATGAGGGCCTTCTCAAGGGCGTGTTCGTCGGGGACGAGCTGGTCGGTCTTGCCACGCTTTCGCAGAAACGGCGCGACATCGAATTCGACACGCAGCGGCTCGCGATCGAGCAGACGGAACTTGAGGCGAGCCTGCGCGACCAGCAGAACCTGTTGAATGCCGAACGCGAGCGCCTTCTCAGCATGACGGCCGCGGCCGTCGAAACGCCGATGGTCGGCGAAATCCTGAATGTTGGGGCGGCCGAGGGCCGCCACGTGAGCGCCGGCGACACCCTCGCGACCCTCGTCGATTGCGACCGGACCGTCGTCGTGTCCATCTTCTCCTACCGACAGGCCCAGAGCCTGAGGGTCGGCAGCCGCGTGGAGATCAGCGGCGGAGACCTGCTGCCCGGTCAGCTCGGAACCGTGAAGGAAATCCTCCCCAAGGCCGGGGACAAGGTCGACGACCTGTACGCCATTCCGTTCCCGCAGACGGAGCGGCGCGAATTATACGTGCTGGTCGCGCCTGACGAGGGCCCGGGCGGGCGCAGGCTGCTCTCCGCCGACCGGGCCAAGGGCGGAACGGCCTGCAATGTCGGGCAATGGGTGACCATCTCGCGCGCCAATGGCTGGGTGCCGTCGGTCTCGGTCGTTTGGAGAAATCTCCAGGATCGGCTGGCAGGCATCATCTCGGCCCCGTTCACCCCCGGGCCTGCCAATGCCCGTTCCTTGCCGGACGCGGAGCCGCCGCAGACCGGTACGCTCTGATGTTCGTGGCCAGGAGCAGATCAGGTCCGGCGGCGGACGGCTTCAGCTGCCAGGCCTGCGGGAGCGCGTCGATCTCCGTCCCGGCAACGCTCCATCCCGATGCTCTCGTGTCCTGCGGACGCTGCGGATGGTTCGTGGCGACCTGGTCGAACTTCTGCGAGGAGGTCGATCATATCGTGTCCGGCACCTCGCCGAGGCTCGGATCAGTCGCCGAGATCGGGATGTCCCAGCAGTGATGGGCTGGAACCTGCGCGCCGGGCAGGCGGACAGGGCCCGGCCGCGTCGCCGGTGGACCTGGGGCGTTGCGGCGCTCGGGCTGTCGCTGGCGTCGGGTTCGGCGGCGGCCTCCGATGGTCCATTCGCGAAGTCCCTGTGCCAAAGTCTGGCCTCGGCCGTCGACGCATCCGCGCCGGCAGGCCGGCCCGGGTTCGTCGTAAGCTACCGGCCCGGTCCTCGCGAAAGCGACGTGCCACAGGCTCTGCGGTCCTCCGCCTTCGTCTATGACAATGCGCTGGCCGCCGTGGCTCTCGTCGCGTGCGGCGAGACCGAGAGGGCGAAGCAGATCGGAGACGCTCTCTTGCGCGCCGCCGCGACCGATCGGACCTTCCAGGACGGCCGGATCCGCAACGCGTACAGGACCGGCCCACTCCCGGACGGCGGAAAGGCGCTCCTGCCCGGTTGGTGGGACGCGGATGCCGGGCTCTGGGCCGAGGACGCCTACCAGGATGGTACCTCGACGGGCAACGTCGCCTGGGCAGCGCTCGCCTTGCTCAATCTCCACCAGGTCACCCAGGACCGCCGCTACCTCGCCGGCGCCGGCTCATTGATGCGTTGGATCGACGAGAATGCTCGCGACGCGGGCAAGATCGGGTTCACGGGAGGGCGCGACGGCTTCGACCAGGCGCAGGCGAAACTCACCTGGGCCTCGACGGAACACAACGTCGATATCGCGGCTGCCGCGGAGTGGTTGTCGCGCGTCGCTCCCAACCCTGCTCTCGCCGGAATGGCGCACTCGGCGCGTCGCTTCGTGAAGCGGGCCTTCCTGCACGGCGAGGGCTGTTTCGTTCTCGGGACGACGCCCGAAGGCGTCGGCGCCGACCACACGCACCTTGCCCTCGACACTCAGCTCTGGCCGCTGCTTCTCACCGACGCGCCGGCCGCCTGGCGGCCTGCGCTCACCTGCGCCGAGCAGCGGCTCGGCGTCCAGGGCGGGTTCGACTTCGACAACGACAAGGACGGGTTGTGGGTGGAGGGCACCGGGCAGGCGGCACTGCTCTATCGCGTCCTCGGCGACCACGATCGATCGGAGCGGCTCCTGCACGGCCTGCAGCAGGACCAGTCTCCATCGGGGTGGCTTTTCGCGACCCGGGGCGAGCGACTGACGACCGGCCTCAAGATCGGGCCGCACAGCACCGTCCCGGACTTCTTCTATTTCCGCCGGCCCCATCTCGGCGCCACAGCTTGGGCCGTCCTGGCTGCCACGGGCTGGAACCCCTTCACGGGCCGGAAGACGAGCTGACCCATGTTCGCCTCACCAGCCGACGTCTTCTCCGTGCTGGGCTTCGACCTCGGCATCGTGCTCGGATTCTTCGCTCTCGCCGGTCTCCTGAAGCCGGAGCGCGCGTTCGACCGGGCGCTTTTCGGCTCGCTCACGGCTGCCCTGATCGTCACCTATGCGGCGTGGCGCTGGCACGACACGCTGCCGCGGCTCGAGCCGACCCTGGAATCGCTGTGGCCCTACGTCTTCTTCGTCTTCGAAGCCATCGCGATCACCTACACGCTGCTGTCCATCGTGATCCTGTTCCGCCGCTCGGACAGGAGTGCCGAAGCGGACCGGTCCGAGCGGCGCCTCACCGAGGCCGGGTTCTGGCCGGCCGTCGACGTGTTCATCTGCACGTATAACGAGCCGCTCGACGTCATCGAGAAGTCGATCCTCCCGGCTCTCGCCATGGATTACGGACCCAAGACGATCTGGGTCCTCGACGACACGCGCCGAGGATGGCTGAAGGACTATTGCGAGGAGGTCGGTGCCCGCTACGTGACCCGGGCGGACAACAAGGGGGCCAAGGCGGGCAACCTCAATAACGGGCTCGCTACCTCTGCCGCGGAAGGCGGAGGCGCACCCTTGATCCTGGTGCTCGACGCCGACTTCGCGCCGCAGCCCAATCTGCTCAAGAGGATGGTCGGGTTCTTCTCCGATCCGTCGGTCGCCGTCGTGCAATCCCCACAGTTCTTCTACAACGCCGACCCGATCCAGCATAACCTTCACGCCACCCAGAGCTGGGTGGACGACCAGCGCATCTTCTTCGACATCTTTCAGCCGGCCAAGGACGCCTGGGACTGCGCCTTCTGCGTTGGCACGTCCTTCGTCGTCCGGCGCGATCGCCTGAACGAGATGGGCGGCTTTCCGCACGAGGCGATCTGCGAGGACCTGAACCTCACCAATTCCCTCATGCGAGGCGGCTACAAGACGCGCTGGCTCAACGAGCGGCTCAGCGTCGGCCTGTCGGCGGAAGGGCTGCCCGAATACGTTTCCCAGCGGACCCGCTGGTGCCTGGGTACGATGCAGGTGGCCCTGTTGAAAGCCGGACCGATGCGGGGCCCGGGTTATACGCTGATCCAGCGGGTTCAGTTCTTCCATGGCGTGCTGAACTGGCTCTGCAAGCCGTTCATCGTCCTCATGCTCATCGCCCCGGCCCTGTATTGGTTCGCCGGACTGCCGGCCTTCCATGCCGATTATCTCTCCTTCCTGCGCTACGGCCTCCCGACGCTGCTGGCTCTGTGGAGCTACAACGGTTGGGTTTCGCGTTCGCGGACCTTGCCGCTCTTCATGGAGGTGACGCACACGATCACGGCGCTGGCCGTCAGCATCACGCTGCTCACGGCGCTGGTTCGTCCTTTCGGCCGGCCCTTCAAGGTGACGGACAAGGGCGGCGACCGGTCCCAGACGATCGTCCGCTGGCGGATGGCGGCCTTGTTCGGGGGGATGTCCCTCCTGTCCGCCGGCAGCATCGCGTGGGCCTATATCGGGCCCTATGCGGCCTCCGAGGTGTCGCCGCTCGACTATTTCAACCTGGTCTGGGCCGGCGTTTCGATGCTGCTCACCTTCGTGGCCTTCCTGGTCTGCTTCGAGCTGCCCCGCCACGAGACCTCCTTCGCCATGCGGGTGCCGGTCCGCGTTCGACTGGGCTCCTTGTCCACGGACGCGACCCTTGCCGAGTTGTCGCTCGGTCGCGCGTCGGTGAACCTCTCCTCGCGCGTCCCGCTCCTCGACCCGGACGCCCCATGGATGATCGACCTGCCGAGCGTCGGATGGGTGTCGGCCGCAGCGGATGGCGGCTCAGGTCCCTCCGTCGACCTCAAGCTGATGATGACCACGGAACAGCGACGGCAGCTTCTGGTCTTCCTGTTCTCGCAGCCGATGCCCGGCATCGCCGCGAGCGCCAACATGGCCGGTGCGCTGCAAGGCCTGTTTCGGCGCGCTTTCCTCGCGAGCTAGCGGCAAGGCGGTCCCGATGGCGGCGGCTTCCTAGGCGGGGAGCCGCACCGTCGCCCTCAGGCCGCCGAGTGGCCCGTCGCCCAGGATGATGTCCCCGCCATGCGAGCGAGCGATGTCGCGGGCGATGGCGAGGCCGAGGCCCGAGCCGCCCTCGTCCTGGTTGCGGGCCTCGTCGAGGCGGACGAAGGGCTTGAACACCTCTTCGCGCTGCTCGGCCGGGATGCCGGGTCCGTCGTCGTCGACATGGATCACGAGCCAGCGGGTCTCGTGATTGGCCGAGATCGCGATACGGTCGCCATGCCGGGCCGCGTTCGAGACGAGGTTGAAGAGGAGGCGGCGGAAAGCGTCGACCCGCACCGTCACGGTCGTCTCGCCGTTGATCTCGAGCGTCGTCTGGTGGCCCGACCGCTCCGCGTCGGATTTCAGCTCCCCGAGAAGGGTGGCGAGGTCGGCCGGCGCGGCGCTCTCGCCGAGATCCCCGCGGGCGAAGGCGAGATAGCCTTCCAGCATCCGGCCCATCTCGTCGATGTCGCGCTTCAAATCCTCCGTCTCGACCGTCTCCTCGATCAGCGCCAGCGAAAGCCGGAACCGCGTCAGGATGGTGCGGAGGTCGTGGCTGACGCCGTTCAGCATCGTTGTGCGGCTCTCGACCGCGCGCTCGATCCGGCGCTTCATCTCGATGAAGGCGTGGCCGGCCTGGCGGACCTCGCGGGCGCCCCGCGGCCGGAACTCGATCTCCCGCCCGCGCCCAAAGTCCTCGGCCGCGGTCGCGAGTTTCAGGATGGGCCGGATCTGGTTCCGAAGCAGCAGGATCGCGACCGTGAGGAGGACGAGCGAGGTCCCGATCATCCAGACGAGGAAGATATGCGAGTTCGACGCATAGGCCATGCTGCGCCGGGCCATGATCCGCATCACGCCGTCCTTCAGCTGGACGCGGATCTCGATCAGGTTCGAGCGCCCGACGGTGTCGATCCAGAAGGGGCGCCGCACCTGGCGGCGGATCTCGTCCGAGAGGGCTTCGTCGAGCAGCGAGAAGAAGGGTTTCGGGCCGGGCGGCGGCAGAGTATCGCCCCGGCGGATTTCCAGGTCGAGGATGAGCCGCTCGGCCGCGATCCGCGACAGCGTGTCGGCATTCGGGTCCTGGGGATAGCTCTCATACACGTCGATCAGGGCCGCGATGTCGGCCGTGACGGCCGAGGACAGGCGCTGCGTCACGAGCTGCCAATGCCGCTCCATGAAGACATAGGCCACGACCGATTGCAGCAGCACCACCGGCGTGATGATGATGATGAGAGAGCGGGCATAAAGCCCCTTCGGCAGCGCCGCCGTGACCCGCCCGCCGACGCGTTTGAGGAGCCCGCGCAGGAGGCGGACCGGGGACGGCGCGAGCGCGCGCGTCGCCATCAGGGATCGACGACCAGGCGGTAGCCGACGCCCCGGACGGTCTGCAGGAAGGACGGGTTGGCCGGATCGAGCTCGATCTTGCGGCGCAGGCGGTTCATCTGCACGTCAACCGCCCGCTCGCCGATCGGCCCCGCCGGCCCGAGCGAGGCGGCGACGCTGCCCGGCCCACCCGAAAGCTCCTCGCGCGACACCTCTCCGCCACCCCGCTGACCGAGGAGCACGAGGATTTCGCGCTCGCGCTCCGTGATCCGGATGACCTCGCCGCCGCGCCGGAGCTCGCCGCGCTCTAACCGGAAGGTGAACGGGCCGAACCGCACCTCGTCCGGGACGGCCTTGGTCTCCGTCTCCGGCTGCACGACGCGCTTCAGGATGTTCGCCAGCCGGAGGATCAGCTCGCGCGGCTCGAAGGGCTTCGTCAGGTAGTCGTCCGCGCCGATCTCGAGACCCCGGATGCGGTCGTTCGGCTCGGCCTGCGCGGTCAGCATGAGGATCGGGACGCGCGAGCCCTCCGTCCGGAGGCGGCGCATGAACTCGAAACCGGTCTCTCCCGGCATCATCACGTCGAGCACGACGACGTCGAAGACGACGCTCTCGGATTTGGCGCGGGCTTCCGGGGCACTCGCGGCCGTCGTCACCCGGTAGCCGCGCTCGCCGAGGAAGCGTGACAGGAGTTCCCTCAGACGGCGGTCGTCGTCGACGACGAGGACATGGGGAGCATGGTCCGGCGGCTCGGTGCGGGGCGCGCTCATCCGCCCCGATTAGCATCCCCGACGAGTTCGCGCATCTCGGCCCGGTTCGCCGGGTCGATCATGGCGGACAGGAACAGGCGCGCCGCGTCCTCGATCTCGCCGTCGGGGTCCTCCGAGAGCGCCCGCCGGATGCGACGCGTCTGCAACCGGGCGAGATGGGCGGCGAGGTCGCGGCCGGCCTCGGTCGGGAAGAGTAGGCGCTGGCGGCGGTCGAGCGTGCCGGCCCGCTGCTCGACATAGTCGCGGTCGATCAGCTCCTTGAGGACGCGGTTGAGGCTCTGCTTGGTGATCTGCAGCACGTGCAGGAGGTCGGCCACCGGCAAGCCGGGCCGCCGCGCCACGAAGTGGAGCACGCGGTGATGGGCGCGGCCTAGACCGAATTCGCCGAGCACCCGGTCGGGGTCTCCGACAAAGTCCCGATAGGCGAAGAAGAAGAGTTCGATCAGGTCGTAGGCGGGAGCGGTTTCCCTCGCGGCTGAAACCGGCGCCGCCACGGGGCCGAAGGCTTCAGACACGGGCTCCTCGCAGGATATGTCAGCTTTGTTGACATATTCCAGGGTGCCGGCTAGCCGTCAACCGTCGGGCCCGAAGACGGGAGAGGACTCCTGCGGCCCGCCCGATCCGGCGGAGAGGAGACGTGCATGAGCGTGGTGGCTTTCGACCAGCGCGAGGGCTGGATCTGGTTCGACGGCGAGCTCGTGCCGTGGCAGGACGCCAAGCTCCACGTCCTCTCGCACGGCCTTCATTACGGCTCCTCGGTCTTCGAGGGCGAGCGCGCCTATGACGGCACGATCTTCAAGTCGACCGAGCATTCCGAACGCTTCCGGCACTCGGCCGAGATCATGGATTTCGAGATCCCCTATTCCGTGGCCGAGCTCGACGCCGCGAAGGCGCTCTGCGTCGAGAAGAACGGCGATCCGAATGTCTATGTGCGGCCCGTCGCCTGGCGCGGCTCCGAGATGATGGCGGTGGCTGCCCAGAGCGCGACGGTGCATGTCGCGATCGGCGTGTGGCCTTGGCCGTCGATGTTCGACATGGCGACGAAGATGAAGGGCATCCGGCTCGACCTGGCCGAATGGCGTCGGCCCGATCCCCGCACCGCCCCGAGCTCCGCCAAGGCGGCCGGCCTCTACATGATCGCGACGCTCTCGAAACATGCGGCCGAACGTAAGGGCTATGCCGACGCGCTCATGCTCGACTGGCAGGGCCGGGTCGCCGAATGCACCGGCGCGAACGTGTTCTTCACCCGCGACGGCCAGCTGCACACGCCGATCGCCGATTGCTTCCTCGACGGCATCACGCGACGCACCGTGATCGACCTCGCCCGGAGCCGCGGCATCGAGACGGTCGAGCACCGGATCATGCCGGACGAGCTGTCGGCCTTCAACGAATGCTTCATCTGCGGCACCGGGGCCGAGGTCACGCCCGTCTCCGAGATCGGCCCGCATCGCTTCCAGCCGGGCAACATCTCCCAGACCCTGGTCGAGGATTACAGCGCCGCTGTGAGGCCCCAGGCGAATGCCGCCTGACGGCCTGTCCCAGCCGAAACGGACGGGAACATCCGTCCGGCCTCGCGCGTTCGACCGGAACATTCCAGGAACACGCGAGGCCGTGATGGCAGGTAGCAGCAACGACAAGAGCGGGCAGGCCCAGTCCCAGGGGGCCCCGGCGGCGGAAGCCGACAATCCGAAGATCGCCCCGGACGGCGCGAATTCGAACCAGATCAAGGATCCGGACGATTGGGTGACCGGCCACGAGCCGATGACGGGCGCCCAGGCCTCCTACCTGAAGACATTGTCCGAACAGGCGCACGACCCGGACGCTTTCGAGCCCGACCTCGAGAAGGCCGAGGCCTCGAAGCGCATCGATCACCTGAAGCAGGAGACCGGCCGCTAGCGGCTCGTCTCTCCCGGGGCCGCGCCTCGGCACGTCGAGGTCCGGCCTCGCCACGGCCGCCGGATCGACGTATCGACACGCATCATCCCGGAGGACGACATGAAGCTCTATTACGCTCCCGGCGCCTGCTCGCTCGGCATCCACGTGCTGATGGAGGAAATCGGCAAGCCCTACGAACTCGGGAAGCTCACACTGTCGGAAGGCGAGCAATACAAGCCCGCCTTCACGGCCATCAATCCGAAGTCGAAGGTCCCGACCCTGGTGCGGGACGACGGCTCCGCCCTGACCGAGTTCCCGGCTATCGCGACTTGGCTCGCGCGGACGAACAAGGACAAGAACCTGCTGCCCGAGGATCCCGAGGGCGAGGCGCGCGCGCTCGAAGCCATGGATTTCGTGGTGTCCACGATCCACATGCAGGGCTTCTCGCGCATGTTCCGGCCCGCGAATTTCGCGCCGAACGAGGCCGACCACGACGCCGTGAAGGCACGCGGGCGCGAGATCTTCGAAAAAGGTCTGAAGGTGATGGACCAGACACTCGCCGGGCGCGACTACGTCGCCGGGACGTTCTCGATCGCCGACGCCGCCCTGTTCTATGTCGAGTTCTGGGGCGCCGATCGCATGCGTATGGAGCTGCCGGCCAATTGCGCCGCGCATTACGCGCGGATGAAGGCGAGGCCCGCCGTCGCGAAGGCGCTGGCCGACGAGGGTCTTGGGGGCTGAGCCGCGGGTTAGGCCAGCTCGTGCACGCGGGCCAGCGCCGCCCTGAGGGCCGCCGCCTCCTCTTTCCCGTAACGGCCCTCGAACGCGTCCTGGGCGGCGCGCCAGAGCGGCTGAGCGGCGGTCACGCGCTCGCGTCCGGTGTCGGTGACGTCGAGCGCACGCGTGCGCCCGTCCCGGCCGGGTCCGATCCGGACGAGCCCTTCGCGCTCGAGGGGGCGAAGCGCCCGGCCCATCGTGGTCCTGTCCATGGCCATCCGGGCCGCGAGTTCATTGATCGCGAGCGGGCCTAGTCGGGCGAGCGTCGCCAGGAGCGAGAATTGGGTCGTGCGGAGACCCGAAGGCGCGAGGTGGCGGTCGTAGAATTGGGTCGCCTGCCGGGCTGCCGACCGGATCGCAAAGCAGTTGCAGCCTGAGGCGACCCGCTCGGCGGGCATGTCGGTACTCATGGCGCACCATAAGCGCATATGCGCGCTGATCCAAAGCGTGTATATGCGCTCATGCCTTGAGGAGCCTCCATGGACGCCCGTACCCGCCGCCTCCTCGAAGCCCCGATCGGCCCGACGCTGCTGCGGCTCGCCGCACCCAACGTCGTCGTGATGATGGTCCAGGCCTCGATCGGCCTGATCGAGACCTATTTCGTGGCCGCTCTCGGGACGGATGCGCTCGCCGGCATGGCGCTCGTCTTCCCGCTTGTGATGCTGATCCAGATGATCTCGGCCGGCGCGATGGGCGGCGGCATCATGTCGGCCATCGCGCGAGCGCTCGGAGCCGGCCGTCAGGCCGAAGCCGACACGCTGGTCTGGTACGCGCTCGCCATCGCGACCGGCTTCGGCTTGGCGACGACCATCCTGGCGCTGCTCTTCGGCCCGAGCCTCTACGCCGCGCTGGGGGGCCGGGACGAGTCCTATGCGGCTGCGGTCACCTATTCGGGCGTCGTTTTCTCGGGCGCCCTCTTCGTCTGGCTGTTCAACTCTCTCGCCGCCGTGATCCGGGGAACCGGCAACATGCTGCTGCCGGCCGGCATCATGGTCGTGGGCGCCGCCATCCTGATCCCGGCCTCCCCGGCCCTGATCTTCGGCTGGGGCCCGGTGCCGGCGCTCGGCATCGTCGGCGGCGGGGTCGCGTTCGTGGCCTATTACGTCGTCGGCACCGCCGTCTTTGCCGCCTATCTCTGGTCCGGCCGCGGCGTGCTCGCGCCCTCGCGGCGCCCGCCTCGCTTCCGATGGGAGCCGGCCGCCGCGATCCTCCGCGTCGGGACCGTGTCCGCCATCGTGAGCCTCACGACCAACGTCACGATCGCGGCCGCGACCGGCTTCGCCGGCGCCTTCGGACCCGAGGCCGTCGCCGGGTTCGGAACCGGAGCGAGGCTCGAATATCTCCTCGTTCCACTCGTCTTCGGACTGGGTGCTCCCCTCGGCGCCATGGTCGGGACCGCGATCGGAGCGGGCGACCGCCGGCGGGCGCTCCGCACGGCCTGGACCGGCGCGCTCATCGCCGGCCTGCTGACCGAGGCCGTCGGGCTTGCGGCCGCGTTGAACCCGGGAGCCTGGCTCGGCCTGTTCGGCGACGATCCGACAATGATCGCCACGGGCACGCGCTACCTGCAGATCGTCGGACCCTTCTACGGCTTCTTCGGGGGCGGGCTCGCGCTCTATTTCGCGTCGCAGGGTGCTGGCCGGGTGGGCTGGCCGCTCGTCGCGGGGCTCGGTCGGGTCCTCGTTTCGGTCGGTGGCGGCTGGCTCGCCCTCAGGCTCGGGGCCGGTCTCGACGGCGTCTACGTCGCGCTCGGGCTGGGTCTTCTCACGATCGGGATCGTCAATGCCGCGGCCGTCGCGAAGGGTGCCTGGTTCCCCAGGTCTCGAATGTCAGAGACCCCGCCCGTGGCCGCGCCGGCCGAGTAAGGGCTCACACCCGACGGTCCGGGTCAGCGCTCCCGCCACGCCTTCTGGACCTGATCGGACATGGGTTTCATCAGGTAGGACAGCACCGTCCGGTCGACGGTGCGGATGAAGGTTTCGACCGGCATGCCGGGGACCAGCCGGAAGTCGCCGGCCCGGGCGATCTCCTCGAGCGAGAGCGAGATCCGGACCGTGTAGAAGGTGAGGCCCGTCTTCTGGTCCGCGGTGGTGTCGGCCGAGATGGTCTTCACCGTGCCGGAGAATTCGGGGGTGGTGCGCTGGTTGAAGGCCGCAAAGCGGATCACCGCCCGCTGACCAGGATGGAGCTGGTCGATATCCTGGGGCTGGATCTTCACCTCGGCGGTGAGCTGGTCCGCATCGGGCACGATCAACATGATCGGCTCGCTCTGCGTGACGACGCCGCCGATCGTGTGCACGGCGAGCTGGTGGACGGTGCCGGATTGCGGCGACCGGATGTCGATCCGCTTCAGGGTGTCCTCGGCCGCGACCTTCTTCTCGCTGAGTTCGGAGACCTTGCCCCTGATCTCGGCCAAGTCCTTGCCGACCTCGCTCCGGAGATCGGAATCGATCTGGATGATCTGGAGTGCGATCTCGGCCTTCTTGCCCTTGGCCTGCGCGGTCTGGGCGGTAAGGGCACCGTACTCGCCCTCGATCCGGACGGCATCGCGCTCGAGCGCGGTGAGGCGGGGCAGCTGGATCAGGTTCTTGCGCCACAATTCGCGGACGCCTTCGAGTTCCTGCTTGATGAAGGCGATCTCGCGCTCCTTCGCCTTCGCCTGGCCGATCAGCCCGCGGATCTCCTCGTCGAGCTGGCCCGCGCGCTCGCGAAGCTGAGCCTTCTGGCCCTCGCGGCTCTCGGCCCGGATACGGAACAGGCGGGTTTCGCCATCGATCAGCCGGGCGACCACCGGGTCACGGCCGGCGCGCTGGAGCAGGTCTTCGGGGAAGGCGATCGTCTCGCGGGCGTCCCGCTCGGCCTCGTCCCGCGCGCCGCGGGCTGAGAGTTCGTCGAGGGCGCTCGTCACGATGGCCAGGTTCGCCCGCATCTGGGTGTCGTCGAGCCGGAGCAGGATCGCGCCGGCCTCGACATGGTCCCCGTCGCGGACCCGGAGGTCGCCGACGACGCCGCCGGTGGGATGCTGAACCTTCTTGACGCTGGATTCGACCACGAGCGAGCCCGAGGCGACGACCGCCCCGGCGATCTGGGTCGTCGCGGCCCAGCCGCCCACGCCTCCGAGGAGGAGGGCCGTCGCGGCGAGCCCGCCGAGCAGGTAGCGCCGGATCGCCGGCTTGTAGAGGTCGCGAGGAGGCTCGACGGCGGATAAGATCATGCCCTGCCCTTTCCTGCTTCGGCGGCGCCCACCACGGTCAGCGGCGGCCCCGCCGGTCGAAGGAGCTTCTGGAGGACCTCCTCCTTCGGGCCGAACGCCTGAACGCGGCCGTCCGCCATGACCATGACCTGGTCCACGGCGGCGAGCGCGGAGCCGCGATGCGCGACCACGATCACGATGCCATTCCGTTCGCGGACGCCGGCGATGGCCCGCGTCAGCGCCTCCTCGCCCTCCTGGTCCAGATTCGAGTTCGGCTCGTCGAGGACGATGAGGAAGGGGTCCCCATGGAGGGCGCGCGCAAGCCCGATACGCTGGCGCTGGCCCGCCGACAGCGCCGCCCCGCCCTCGCCGATCGCGGTGCCGTAGCCGTCCGGCAGGCGCAGGATGAGGTCGTGGACCCCGGCCTTGCGGGCCGCGTCGATCACGGCGGCGTCGTCCGAGACGGGCGCGAAACGGGCGATGTTGTCCGCCACCGTTCCGGCGAAGAGTTCGACGTCCTGCGGCAGGTAGCCGATATACTGGCCGAGGATGGCCGGCTCCCATTGATCGTAGGCGCCCCCGTCCAGTCGGATCTTTCCGCGGGTCGGCGGCCACGCACCGACGATGGCGCGCGCGAGCGAGGACTTGCCTGACGCGGACGGGCCGATGATGCCGAGGCCCTGCCCCGCCTTCAGGCTGAAACTCACGTCCTGCACCACAAATTGCGGCACGCCGGGCGGGGTCACGCTCACGGCTTCGAGCCGAAGGCTTTGGCTGGGCACCGGCAACGCGACCGGGACCGACCGGTCCGGCATGGCGGCGAGGGTCGCGAACAACCGTTTCGCACCCTGCCGGGCGCCCACGAAGCCGCGCCAATTCGCGATCGCGAGTTCGACGGGCGCCAGCGCGCGCGCGGTCAGGATGGAACTCGCGATGATGATCCCACCCGACGCCTGCCCCTCGATCACGAGATAGGCGCCGAGCGCCAGCACGCCCGATTGCAGAACCATGCGAAAGAATTTCGTGAGGGCGCCAAGTCCGCCTCCGACGTCGGAACTCCGCTGCTGCTGCGACATGTACTGGTCATTGACCTCGCCCCAGATACGGGTGAGGCCAGGACCCATTCCCATCGCGTTCACGACTTCGGCGTTGCGCCGCCCGGCTTCGGCCAGCGCACCGCGCCGCGAGCCCAAACTCGACATGCGCTGCACGGGCCCTCGGGTCTTCACCTCGGTCGCGAAGGCGATCGCACCGAGGAGGATGGCGCCGATCACCACGGTCCAGCCGATCGCGGGATGGAACATGAAGCAGAAGAAAAGGTAGATCGGGATCCAGGGAAGGTCGAAGAAGGCGATCAGCCCGGCTCCGATCAGGAAGTTGCGGACCGTGTCGAGGTCGCGCAGCGGCTGCTGCCCGTCGCCGACCGATTTGAACCGCAACGGCATCCTCGTCACGATGCCGAAGACCTTGGGCGTGAGTTCGGCGTCGAGCGCGCCCGCCATGCGGACGAGCACGCGGCCTCGCAGGAAGTCGATCACCCCCTGGAACGCGAAGAGTGCGAGCGCCAGGACCGACAGGGCGATAAGCGTCGGAAAGGACCTGCTCGGGATCACGCGGTCATAAACCTGGAGCATGAAGAACGAGCCGGTCAGGTAGAGGACGTTCACGACCCCGCTCATGGCCGCAACGGCGAGGAGCACCCCTCGGAACCGAAGCAGGATCGAGCTCAGGTTGGACGGCCCGGGGGCAGGGCCGGCGGCCGACGGCGCGGTCAGCGCCCGGTCAGACATGGGCGTGGACCGCCGTTCCGGCCTGCGATCCGCGTCCACCGCTGACGTGACAGGTCGGCCTGCGAGGAGGAGAGAGCGTCGGCTGGATCATGGTCTGATACGGCGGCCGAAGCCGTCCCCCCGGCACTTCATCGTGGCTGCTACAATCGCACGACCGGACCCGCAACGCGATGCCGCGGCGATCCGGTCGATGCTCGTCGTTAAGAAAGATGTCGGCGACAAGTTGGTACGAGTTCAAGAATTGGACCGGGGCCACGAACTCGCCGGGCAGCGTCGCTCGTCCTCGTCGCATGACAGCCATGAAGGTTCCGTGACGGACGCCTCGCGAGTGGACCGTCATGGGCCACATGCTACACTCGGTCGCGTCGACCGGAAGGCCACGCCATCGACGACGCGAAGGCCGCCGCCACGGGAGCGGGGGTTCAGGAGCCCGCGATGCTGAACCCCGTCCGGTCGACGAGCTAGGCCGCGACCATGTCCGCGTCACTGCCCCGGCTTCGTCGCGATGGTCCCGCCTCCGCCGGCGAGTCCTGGGCGCACACGGCGCCGGCGGCGCCTCGCGGCCGCCCCTTGCTTCCTGGATGGAAGCGGTGGGGCCGGCGCTTCGGCCTCGGCCGGGCCCTCGCCTGCGCGCTGATGGCGCTGCTGATCGCCGTCCGAATCTGGGACCCGCCGCCGGTCGAGGCGCTCCGGCTGCGGACCTTCGACGCGTATCAGGCGCTGAAGCCCCGGGTGCCTCTGGCGCAGCAGCCGGTCCTGATCGTCGACATCGACGAGGCAAGTCTGCGCGAGATCGGTCAATGGCCTTGGCCCCGCACGCGCGTCGCCGAACTCGTGACGCGCCTTACCCGGATGGGCGCGATCGTAGTGGCCTTCGACATCGTCTTCGCCGAGCCGGACCGGCTCTCTCCGGCGCTCGTTGCGGATGCCTTGCCGAATCTCGATTCCGCCACCCGCGACGCGTTGCGGGCCCTGCCCTCCAACGATCAGGTCCTGGCCGACACGATGCGGGCGTCACGGGTCATCCTCGGCCAGACCGCACTCGCCGAGAGGGTCGAGGTCGCGGTTTCGGAGCCCTTGCCCCAGACCGGCTTCGCCATGATGGGGCCGGACCCGTCCCGCTTCATCAGAAGCTATCCGGGATTGCTGCGGAACGTGCCGGTGCTGGAGCAGGCGGCTTCGGGCCGCGGGCTCTTCACCATCGCGCCCGAAGCGGACGGCATCGTCCGGCGCGTGCCGATGGTGATGAAGGCGGACGGGCAGACCGTCCCGACCCTGACCCTCGACATCCTCCGCGTCCTGACGGGCGCGGGCGCGATCCTGGTGAAGAGCGACGCCGCCGGCATCCAGGGCGTCGTCCTGCCTGGCCTCGAACTCCCGACGGATTCCTACGGGCAGATCTGGGTGCATTTCAGCCCGCACGATCCATCCCGCTTCGTCTCGGCCCGGGACGTCCTGACCGGGACCGTGCCGGCGGGCCGGTTCACGAACAAGATCGTGCTCGTCGGCACGTCCGCGATCGGGCTCCTCGACAACAAGACGACCCCACTCGACCGCGCCATGCCGGGCGTCGAGGTCCAAGCGCAGCTTCTCGAAAGCGCCCTCACCCGATCCACCCTCGTCGTGCCGAACTTCGCCGTCGTGATCGAACTGCTGGTCGCGATCGCGGTCGCCTTCGCCATCATCCTGTTCGCGCCGATCCTCGGCCCCGTGACCCTGCTCCTGTTCGGAGCTGCGGTGGCCGCTGCACTGGCTGCGGCCTCATGGTACCGCTACTCGCATTCCGGGATCCTGCTCGACGCCACCTTCCCGCTCGCCTCGAGCTTCCTCGTCTACCTGACGCTCGTCTTCACGAACTACTTTCGCGAGCAGCTCGGACGGGCCCGCATACGGTCCGCCTTCGGCCAGTATCTCTCCCCCGCCCTCGTCGAGCAGCTCGCCCAATCGCCGGAGAAGCTGAAGCTTGGCGGCGAGGAGCGCGTCCTCACCATCATGTTTTCGGACGTGCGCGGCTTCACGGGCATCTCGGAGAGCTTCAAGCACGATCCCCAGGGGCTCACCTCCCTGATGAACCGCTTCCTCACGCCGCTCACGAACGCGATCCTCAACCGCAAGGGAACGATCGACAAGTATATGGGCGACGCCATCATGGCGTTCTGGAACGCGCCGCTCGACGATCCCGACCAGGAGGCGAATGCGGCCTGGGCCGCGCTCGAGATGCTCGCCCGGATGAGGCGGGTCAATGCCGAGCGCGAGGCCGAAGCAACGCAAGTCGGCGGGCATGCCTTCGTCCCGATCAATGTGGGCATCGGGCTGAATACGGGCCGCTGCGTGGTCGGCAATATGGGCTCCGACTTGCGCTTCGACTATTCCGTCCTCGGCGACACCGTGAATCTCGCCTCCCGGCTGGAGGGCCAGTCGAAGAATTACGGCATCCGCATCATCCTCGGCTCGTCCACGGCCGACGCGATCCGGGACCGGTTCGCCGTGCTCGAGGTCGACCTGATCCGGGTCAAGGGCAAGACCGAGCCGGAGATCATCTCGACCCTCGTCGGGGACGCCTCCGTCCGGGAGCAGCCCGCCTTCGCATCGCTCGCGAATGGCCATGCCGAGATGATCGCGGCCTACCGGGCGCGGGATTGGGACCAGGCGCTCTCCCTTGCAATCGCCTGCAAGGCACTCGCGGCCGGGCTCGACATCGACGGCCTCTACGACCTCTACATGGAGCGCATCGCCGCCTACGACCTGGAACCGCCGCCGGCCGGCTGGGCGGGCGTCTATGTGGCGGAGACGAAGTAGCGGGACCCGGTTCCCCGAACCCACGTTCGCGCTTTGCCATGCGGCTCTGGAATGACGCAGCGCAGCTGGCGCCGGGTTGTCGCGCCTTCGGGCCCGGGGCAAGCTCGCCCTTTGTCGCCAACCGGACCCTCCCGTGAAGCTCTTCATCGCCACGCTCGCGACCGAGACGAACACCTTCGCGCCGCTTCCGACCGGCCGGAAGGCCTTCTTCGAGCGGGAGTATTTTCGCGACGACGGCAGCCGGCACCCGCCCCGGATCGGCAATATCCCGTTGATCGCCTGGCGCGAGCTCGCCGAGCGCGACGGGCACGAGGTGGCCGAGAGCCTCTCGACCTTCGCGCAGCCGGGCGGCACCACGCTCCGGTCGGTCTACGAGGACCTGCGGGATACGCTGCTGGCCGACCTCGAAGCCGCGATGCCGGTCGATGTCGTGCTTCTCTTCATGCACGGGGCCATGGTGGCGGACGGCTACGACGATTGCGAGGGCGACACGCTCGCCCGCGTCCGGGCCATCGTCGGCCCGAAGGCTGTGGTCGGGATCGAGCTCGACCTCCATTGCCACCTGACCGAGATCATGCGGACGAATGCCGACGCGACGGTCCTCTTCAAGGAATACCCGCACACCGACATCGGGCTGCGGGCGCCCGAACTCTACCGGATCTGCATGGCGACGGCCCGGGGCGAGATCCGGCCGGTCACGGCCTTCGCCGATTGCCGGATGATCAGCATGTGGCGGACTTCCTTCCCGCCCATGCGGGCCTTCGTCGAGCACATGAGCGCGCTCGAGGGCCGGGACGGCATCCTGTCCGTCTCGCTCGGCCACGGATTCCCCTGGGCCGACGTCGCCGATGTCGGCGCGAAGGTCGTGGTCGTGGCGGACGGCGACCAGTGGAAAGCCGAGACCCTCGCCCGGACGCTGGCTGGCGAGTTCTTCGACCTCAGGCTCGCGACGGACACACCCTACGACACCATCGACCAGGGCATCGATCGCGGTCTCGCCGCGGGAGGCGAAGGCCCGATCGTGCTGGCCGACGTTGCGGACAATGCCGGCGCCGGAGCCTCCTCGGACTCGACCGCGATCCTGCGCCGGCTCGTCGAGCGCGGCATCCGCGATGTCGCGACCGGCCTCTACTGGGATCCGACTGCGGTCGCGATCTGCCGCGAGGCGGGCCTCGGAGCGACCTTCGACCTTCGGATCGGCGGCAAATGCGGGCCCGCCTCCGGCCATCCGGTCGATCTCAGGGTCACGGTCCGGGCGCTCTCCGACGACCACAGCCAGTTCGGCCTGAGCGGCGGGCGCGCGCTACTCGGCCCGTCGGCCTGGGTCGAGGCGGACGGGATCCACATCGTCCTCACCACCAACCGGCAGCAGACCTTCGCTCCGGACGCCTTCACGGGCCTCGGGCTGACCCTCGCCGACAAGCGCCTCGTCGTCGTGAAGTCGATGCAGCATTTCCACGCCGCCTTCGCGCCGATCGCCCGCGAGATCCGCTACGTCTCGGCCCCGGGCGCCGTCCCGCCGGATTACGCCTCCATACCATATACGAAGCGGGTCACGCCCTTCTGGCCTAGGCAGGCCGACCCCTTCGCCGGCGCGAACGAGCCATGAGAGACCCTTCATGAACCCAGGCGAGCTTCCCTTCGACGCCGCCACGATGCTGGCGGGACTCCGGCTGTGGGTGGAATGCGAGAGCCCCACCTATGACGCCGCCGCCGTGAACCGGATGATGGCGCTCGCCGCCCGCGACCTCGCCATCATGGGCGCCAGCGTCGAGACGATCCCGGGCCGGATGGGGCTCGGCGATTGCGTGCGGGCCCACTTCCCGCATCCCCGGCGGGACGAGGCCGGCATCCTGGTCCTCGGCCACATGGACACGGTCCATCCGGTCGGCACCCTCGCCCGGCTCCCCTTCCGGCGTGAGGGCGAGCGCTGCTACGGACCCGCCATCGGAGACATGAAAGGCGGGAACTACCTTGCCCTCGAAGCCATCCGGCAGCTCGCCCGCGCCGGGCAGGCCACGCCCCTGCCCGTCACGGTGCTGTTCACCTCGGACGAGGAGATCGGCTCGCCTGCGACCCGCGACCTGATCGAGGCGGAAGCCGCGCGGCATCGCTACATCCTCGTGCCGGAGCCGGGCCGGGCCGAAAACGGCGTCGTGACCGGCCGCTACGCGATCGCGCGCTTCGATCTCGAGGCCACGGGCCGGCCGAGCCACGCGGGCGCGACCCTCGCCCAGGGCCGCTCGGCGATCCGGACCATGGCGCGGCGGCTCCTCGACATCGAGGCCATGACCTCGGAGGATTGCACCTTCTCGGTCGGGGTCGTGCAGGGCGGCACCTGGGTGAATTGCGTGCCGACGACCTGCACCGGGCAGGCGCTCTCCATGGCGAAGCGGCAGGCCGACCTCGATCGGGGCGTCGAGCGCATGCTCGCCCTCTCCGGGTCGCAGGACGACGTCACCTTCACGGTCACCCGCGGCGTGACCCGCCCGGTCTGGGAGCCGGATTCCGGCACGATGGCCCTCTACGAGACCGCGAAGGCCATCGCCCAATCCCTCGGCCAGGACCTGCCGCATGGCTCGGCCGGCGGCGGCTCCGACGGCAATTTCACGGGCGCGATGGGCATCCCGACCCTCGATGGGCTCGGGCCCGTCGGCGAGAAGCACCATACGCTCGAGGAGAATATCGACGTGCGGAGCCTGGTCGACCGGGCCAGGCTCTTCGCCGGGCTGCTCGCGACGCTTCGCTGAGGACGAAGGCATCTGGCCCTCTGGCCCGCCTCGTGCATGATGCGGGGAGGCGATCAGGTCGCCTGCGGTCGGAGGAGTGCACGTCATGAGATCAGGTAGGGGCCCGCGTCTCGCGCGCGTTCTCGGTTGGACCCTCGCCGCGGCTGTCGCCTTGGGCGCCGGCGCCGCCGTTGCCCAGGGCAAGACGGCCCTGAAGGTCGTGATGCATTCCGGCCTGCGGATCACCGACCCGATCATCACGACCGCCTATATCGCCCGTAATCACGGCTACATGATCTACGACACACTGTTTGCCACGGACTCGAAATTCGAGATCAAGCCGCAGATGGTGAAGGATTTCACCGTCTCCGACGACAAGCTGACCTACACCTTCACCCTCCGGGACGGGCTGAAATGGCATGACGGTGCGCCCGTCACCTCGGCGGATTGCATCGCGTCCATCCAGCGCTGGGGCAAGCGCGACGGCATGGGCCAGAAGCTCATGGACTTCACCAAGGAGATGGTCGCGACCGACGACAAGACGTTCAAGCTCGTCCTGAAGGAGCCCTACGGCCTCGTCCTCGCCTCGCTCGGCAAGCCGTCCTCGAACGTGCCCTTCATGATGCCGAAGCGCATGGCCGAGACGCCGGCCGACCAGAACGTGAAGGAGGAGATCGGCTCCGGGCCGTTCCGTTTCGTGGCCGCCGAATTCCAGCCGGGCCTCAAGGTCGTCTACGAGAAGAACACCGACTACGTGCCGCGTTCCGAGCCGGCCGATTTCATGGCGGGCGGCAAGGTCGCGAAGCTCGACCGGGTCGAGTGGATCAACATCCCGGACTACCAGTCGGCCGTGAACGCCCTCATCAATGGCGAGATCGACTATATCGAGCAGCCGCCGCACGATTTCATTCCGATCCTGAAGAAGGAGAAGGGCATCGTCCTGACGGACTACAACAAGCTCGGCTTCTCCGGCATGATGCGGATGAACTGGACGCAGCCGCCCTTCGACAACGTCAAGATCCGGCAGGCCGTCATGCTGGCCCTCAAGCAGGACGATTACCTCGACGCCCAGATCGGCCAGCCGGACTACATGCGGACCTGCCCCGGCATGTTCATCTGCGGCACCCCGAACGAGACCGATGCCGGCTTCCCGAAACAGGATGTCGCCAAGGCGAAGGCGCTCCTGAAGGAGGGCGGCTATGACGGGAAGCCCATCGTCATGATGCAGCCGACCGACCTCGCCATCGTCGCGCCGCTCGCACCCGTCACCGCCCAGGCGCTGCGAGCGATCGGCATGAATGTCGACCTGCAATCGATGGACTGGCAGACGCTCGTCGGCCGGCGCGCGAAGCAGGACCCTGTCGCCCAGGGCGGCTGGAACGTCTTCCACACGACCTGGGTCAATGCCGACATGCTGAACCCGGTCGCCAATGTCGGCACGAATGCGCGCGGCAAGGTCGGCGGCTTCTTCGGCTGGCCCGAGGATGCCCAGATCGAGAAGATGCGCGACAGCTATGCCCGCGAAAGCGACCCTGCGAAGCAGAAGCAGATCGCGGCCGAGGTCCAGAAGCGCGCCTACGAGCTCGGCTTCTACTACCCGACCGGCATGTATACGAGCCCGATCGCCTCGCGGCAGAACATCACCGGCATTCTGTCTGCGGCCGCGCCGGTCTTCTGGAATATCGAGAAGAAATAGCCAGGGTCAGCTCGTGGGCCGCTTTCTCACCGGCCGTATCCTCGCCACGATCCCGGTCATGGGGGTCGTGGCGACCGTGGTCTTCCTGCTTCTCAGACTCGCGCCCGGCGACCCGGCCGCGATCCTGGCCGGCGACGTCGCGACGCCCGAGCAGATCGCGGCGATCCGCACCCGGCTCGGGCTCGACCAGCCGATCCTCATCCAGTTCGCCGACTGGATCTGGCGGCTCCTCCGCGGCGATCTCGGGACCTCGATCATCTCGAACCAGCCGGTCGCGAAACTGATCGGCGAGCGGATCGAGCCCACCCTCGCGCTGGCCACGACGACGATCCTGTTCGCGATCGTGGTCGCCGTGCCGCTCGGGGTGCTGGCCGCCTGGCGGCACAATACCTGGATCGACCGGAGCGTGATGGCGCTCTCGGTGATTGGGTTCTCGATCCCGGTCTTCGTGCTCGGCTATCTCTGGATCTTCGGCCTAGCGATGGAGCTCCGCCTCTTCCCGGTCCAGGGCTATTCCAGCCTCTCGCAAGGCTTCGGCCCTTTCATCTCGCGGCTGGTCCTGCCGACCCTGACGCTCTCCGTCATCTACATCGCGCTCATCGCCCGCATCACACGGGCCAGCGTGCTGGAGACGCTGGGCGAGGATTACGTCCGGACCGCCCGCGCCAAGGGCGTCGGGGAGCGCTCGGTCCTCAGCCACCACGCGCTCCGCAATGCCGCGGTGCCGATCATCTCGGTCATCGGCATCGGCATCGCGCTCCTGATCTCGGGGGTGGTCATCACCGAGAGCGTGTTCAACCTGCCGGGCCTCGGGCGCCTCACGGTGGATTCGGTGCTGGCGCGGGACTACCCGGTGATCCAGGGCGTGATCCTCCTCTTCTCGGCCCTCTACGTGCTGATCAATCTCGGCATCGACGTCGCCTACACCTTCCTCGATCCGAGGATCCGGTATTGACTGCCGCCGAACCCATCCTCGCCGCCCCGGCACCCGTGCGACGCGCCCGCGGCCTGCCGCGCGTCCTGCGCAATCCCGGCATCTTGATCGGCCTCGCCGTCGTCGCGATCGTCCTCCTCGCGGCACTCGCCGCCCCGCTTCTCGGGACGGGCGACCCCATCCTGCTCCGGCCTCGGTTCCGCCTGCGGGCGCCGTCAGGCGTCGCTTGGCTCGGCACCGACCAGTTCGGCCGCGACGTCTACAGCCGCGTCATCTACGGGGCCCGCGTGTCTCTCCTGATCGGCTTCGCGGTCGCGACCGTCTCGGTCACGATCGGCACGCTGATCGGGCTCGTCGCCGGCTACACCCGCATCCTCGACGCGATCATCATGCGGATCATGGACGGCGTGATGGCGATCCCGTCCATCCTGCTCGCCATCGCCATGGTGACGCTGTCGGGCGCCGGGATCGGGACCGTCATCGTGGCCATCACCATCCCGGAGATCCCGCGTGTCGCCCGCCTCGTCCGCTCGGTCGTACTGACGGTCCGGGAGGAACCCTATGTCGAGGCCGCGATCGGCGTCGGCACGCCGCTGCCGCTCGTGCTCTGGCGCCACGTTCTGCCGAACACGATCGCGCCCTTGATCGTGCAGGCGACCTATATCTGCGGCGCCGCGATCCTGACCGAGGCGATCCTGTCCTTCCTGGGCGCCGGCATCCCGACCGAGATCCCGAGCTGGGGCAACATCATGGCCGAGGGCCGCCAGAGCTTCCAGATCGCGCCCTGGATCATCCTCTTCCCGGGCCTCTGCGTCGCCGCGACCGTGCTGGCGATCAACATCCTGGGCGACGGTCTCCGCGACACGCTCGATCCCCGTCTCGCCCGCCGCGTGGGGAACATGCGGTGAGCGAAGCCCCGGTTCTCGACATCCAGCGTCTCACCGTGGCGCTCCCTCGCGGAGCGGAGCGCCCGAACGCGATCGAGGACATCCGCCTCACGGTACGCCCGCGCGAGATCGTCTGCGTCGTGGGTGAATCCGGCTCCGGGAAGTCCGTGACGGCCTTTTCGATCATGGGCCTCCTGCCGAATGCCCTGAAACCGACCGGCGGCAGGATCCTGCTCCAGGGCGAGGATGTGCTCGCGATCGGCAAGGGACGGCTCCGCGAGCTGCGCGGCAGCCGCATGGCGATGATCTTCCAGGAGCCGATGACGGCCCTGAACCCCGTCATCCCGGTCGGAGACCAGATCGCCGAGGCCCTGGAATGGCACACGACGAAGCTGTCCCGGGCCGACAAGGCAGCGCGCGTGCGCGAACTGATGGACGACGTCCGGCTGCCGGACCCGGCCACGCTCGCCCGGGCCTATCCGCACCAGCTCTCCGGCGGCCAGCGCCAGCGTGTGATGATCGCGATGGCGCTCGCGAACGAGCCCGCGCTCATCATCGCGGACGAACCCACCACCGCGCTCGACGTGACCACCCAGGCCCAGATCCTGAAGCTGATGCGCGAACTCCAGGCGCGGCACTCGTCCGGCATCCTGTTCATCACCCACGATTTCGGGGTCGTGGCCGAAATCGCGGACCGGGTGGTCGTCATGCGGGCCGGCCGCGTCGTGGAAGAAGGCTCGACCGACGAGATCCTGACCCGGCCGCAGGAAGCCTATACCCGGATGCTGATCAACGCGGTGCCGAAGGCGATACCGGGTCCCGCCCGCGCGATCACCGATTCCGCGCCGATCCTCGTCACGCAGGACCTCGTGAAGGTCTATGGCGACGGCCTCTTCAGCCGCGGCCCGAAACGCGTGATCAAGGCGCTGGACGAGGTTACGATCGCGCTCCGACGCGGCGAGACGCTGGGCATCGTCGGCGAATCCGGCTCCGGCAAGTCGACCCTCGCCCGCTGCATCGCCCGCTTCGTCGATCCGTCCGGCGGCGAGATCCGGCTCGACGGCGAAGAGATCGGCATGAAGCCAGTCCGGGCCCTCCGCCCCTACCGCCGCCGCATCCAGGTAATTTTCCAGGACCCGTACAGGTCGCTGAACCCGCGCCGGACGATCGGGAAATCGATCGTCGAGGGGCCCATGAATTACGGCACGGGCCGTGTCGAAGCCTACGAGCGGGCCCGCTCCCTCTTGCAGCTCGTCGGGCTGGATTCCGCAAGCCTCGACCGCTTCCCGCACGAATTCTCAGGCGGGCAGCGCCAGCGCATCGCGATCGCCCGCGCCCTCGCCATGGAACCCGAGCTGCTGATCGCCGACGAGGCCGTCTCGGCCCTCGACGTCTCGGTGCAGGGCCAGGTGCTCGACCTCCTCGAGTCGGTGCGGGAGAAATTCGGTCTCGCGATCCTCTTCATCACCCACGACCTCAGGGTCGCGGCCCGGATCTGCGACAGCGTCGCCGTGATGCTGAACGGCAAGGTCGTCGAGATAGGACCGTCTGCGGCGATCTTCGGCGATCCGCAGCACAGCTACACGCAGGCCCTTTTCGCCGCGGCGCCGGGCCAGGGCCGCTTCGCCGAACTCCCGACCGCGCGCGTGCCGGCGTAAAGCCGCCCTATCTCGGGCCGTGCCCCGCGCCCGCGAGATAGCGCGCCACGCCGGGATGCAGCCACCCAGCCGGCACGGCCGCGACGGTGTTCGCCGGCGTCGTCTCGGAGGCTTGCGGCAGGCGGCGGGCGATCGCAGCCTGCCCCTGGTCGAGTGCGCGCGCGAGGCGGAACGCCACCAGCTCATCCAGACCGGGCCGCACCAGGACGAGGCTCCAGGAACCGACGGACGCGATCGGCGCGTCCTGCCCGCGATAGATGCCTGCCGGTACGGTCAGCCTCCGCATGGTCGGGTGCCTGGCAAGGATGCGGGCGATGCCGTCCTCGGAGGGCGGAACGAAGCGGGCCCCGCCCGGCGAGGCCGCGAGGGCCGTGAAGCCCGGCCAGCCGATCCCGCCGCCCCAGAGCGCGGCGACCCGACCGTCCAGCACCATGGCCGGCCCGTCGCCGGCCCGGTCGAGATAGACGGGCTCGACGTCCCGATCGGGATCGAGGCCAAGCGCCTCGAGCACGAGACGGCCGAGGATGGTCAGCCCGGAGCCTTTGGCCCCGAGCGCGACCCGCTTGCCGCGCAAATCCTCAATGGTCCGAACCGGGCTGTCCGCCCGCACGACGAACATCCCGGGCGTCGAATACATCGCCGCCAGGACCTTGAGGCTCGACGGGGGCCGACCGCCGCTGCCGGACAGGGCCTCGTAGGCCGGCTCGCCCTGGACCAGCCCGATATCGATTGCGCCGGCTTCGAGGAGCGGGATGTTCTCGGTCGACCCCTTGGTGTTGCGGGGCTCGACCATCAGCGTCGGATCGAACTCCCGAACGGTCTCGACAAAGGCCGCGCCATAGACCGGGAACCCGCCACCCGGCGTTGCGGTGCCGAGGATCACGGTCGCGGGGGGATCGCTCGTCTGGGCCGAGGCGGGAAGGATCATGGCGAGGAGAAGCAGGGGGACGAGGACATTGGCGGCCACGACAGACTTCTCCGGTTCCCGCGTCTCGGTCGGGCGAGGGAGACTGGACCGGCGGTTTCCTTGCGGCAAGCGCCGGGCAGGAGCGACATTCAAGCCCGCCCGCTTCCCCCTTGCGGGAGACGGAGCGCGCCCGCTCTATCAGGGCCGCGACAGCCCATCCTCGGCATCCCGCGCGACGCGCTCGGCCGCACGCTCAGCCGGATCGCCGAATCCGCCGCCGCCCGGCGTCTCCAGCACCAGGCAATCGCCGGGCGGGATGCGCTGCAGGCCTTTTCCGCGAAGACCCTGGCCCGATGCGAGCCGGATGGTGCCGCGCGCGCCGTCGCCGCCGCCGTCACGGCCGCGGGCGGGATGGTCGATCCGGTCGAGCGCGGCAAGAAGCTCGAAAGGCTCGTCGATGGCGCTTCCGATCTCGATCACCTGACCGTGCCCGCCGCGATGGCGCCCGGCTCCGCCGGAATCCGGCCGCAACTCCTTCCGCCACCAGATCAGCGGCACGAGGGATTCGGCGATCTCGACCGGCGTCCCCTTCACGCCGGACGGGTAGGCCGTGGCCGAGAGCCCGTCCTTGGTGGGCCGGGCGCCGGTGCCGCCATTCGACACGAAGGTCGTCGAGAAGCCGAAATTGCCGTTCGCATCGGCGGTGCGGCCGCGCAGGTTCAGGTTCCAGAGGCAGGACGTGCCCTCGGCCGGCACGCGGTCCGGCACGGCCTGGCGCAGGCAGCCGAAGACCATGTCGGGCAGCATCTGCCCGGTGATGTGCCGCACCGAGACCGGAGCCGGCTTCTCGGCATGCAGGATCGAGCCGGCGGGTGCGGAGACCGTGAGCGGTTTCAGCGATCCGGCATTGTTCGGAATGCGGGCGGCCACGATGCAGCCGAGGCCGAAGACCGTGTAGGCCGTCGTGTAGGCGTGGGGCACGTTGATGCCGCGCCCGGACACCGGGCTCGTGCCGGCGTAATCCACGTGGATGCCGTCGTTCGAGACGGTGGTCGTCGCCCGGAGCGTGACCGGCTCGTCGTAGCCGTCGATCGTCATCTCGTAGGACCAGCGCCCGCGCGGCAGCCGGGCGATCTCCTCCCTGACCGCAGTTTCGGAGCGGCTGCAGATATGGTCGGCGAGCGTGTCGAGATCATCGAGCCCGAACTCCTCCATCATCTCGACGAGCCGGCGGCAGCCGATGTCGTTGCAGGCGGCGAGCGAATAGGTGTCGCCCTCCGTATCGACCGGCAGGCGAGTATTGGCCCGGATCATCGCCATCAGGGTCTCGTTGAGGCGGCCCTCCTCGGCGAGCTTGAGGTGGGGGATGTAGAGCCCCTCCATGAACACGTCGGTCGCGTCCGGGCCGACGCCGAGCCCGCCGATATCCATGAGGTGGCTCGTGCAGGCGAACAGCCCGACGAGCCGGCCGCGATGGAAGCAGGGCGTCGTCAGGACGAAATCGTTGAGGTGGCCCGTCCCCATCCAGGGATCGTTCGTGATGTAGATGTCGCCCTCCCGCATCGTGTGGAGCGGGAAGCGGGCGATGAAATGGTGGACGGCCTCCGCCATCGAGTTCACGTGGCCGGGCGTGCCGGTGACGGCCTGGGCTAGCATCCGGCCCTGCCGGTCGAAGATGCCGGCCGAGAGGTCGCCGGATTCCCGCACGATCGGGCTGAAGGCGGTGCGGATCAGCACCTGGGCCTGTTCCTCGACGACCGAGATCAGGCGGCTCCACATCACCTGGAGTTCGATCTCGCCGGGCTGTGCTGTCATGCGAGGTCTCCTCCGCGGGATGAGCGCACCCTGCCGCTCATGCCGGCGAAAGCCGGCACCCAGCTGTGTCGTGCGCGCTGGACCCCGGCTTTCGCCGGGGTGAGCGGATTCTGGATCAGGCAGGCACCGCTCATGACAAGACGCGCTCCAGCACAAGCGCCCCGCCCCCATCCATCTGGGCGCGGAACAAGGCACCCACGAAGGTGGAGGTGCCCTCTTCCACGATGAGCGCCGGTCCCCGGATCGTGCCGCCCGGCGCGAAGTCGGAACGGGCATAGACCGCGACCTCAGTCGCCGCGCCACCACCATCGAGGATCACGCGCCGCCGGCCGATCGCGTCGGGGCCGGCACACGGCGCCGCGTCGGGCAAGATGTCGGCGGCCTCCTCTTCCGTGCCGATCCGGACGGCCCAGCTCAGGACCTCGATCGTCGCTCCGGGAATGGGCCGCTGGAATAGCTGCCCGTATTCCGCTTCGAACGAGGCCCTGAGGCCGTCGATATCGGCCTCGGTAAGGTCGCGCCCGGGCAAAGCGACCGGGATCTCGTGGCCCTGACCGAGATAGCGCATGAAGCAGAGCCGGCGCTCCGTGAGCGGGCGAGAGCCCGCCGCGCTCGCTGCGAGCGCACCGGCCTCTGCCGCCATGGCGGCCAGGAGATCGTTCGCGGCCGCGAGATCGAAGCGGTCGAGCCGCATGTAGCGGCTGCGGACGAGATCGTAGGCGGCGGGCGCCCGGAGGAAACCGATCGCGGAACCCACGCCGGCATCGGCCGGCACCACGACGCGCCGGATACCGAGCTTCTCGGCGAGCCGCGAGGCATGGAGCGGCGCCGCGCCGCCGAAGGCGACGAGGACGTGGTCGGCCGCGACGAGACCGCGCTCGACCGCGTGCACCCGGGCGGCATTGGCCATGTTCTCGTCGACGATCTCGACGATGCCATACGCAGCGGCCGGGAGGTCGAGCGAGAGCGGAGCACCGATCGCGGCATGGATAGCGGCTTCCGCGGCCGCCGGCGAAAGGGCGATCGAGCCACCGGCAAATCGCCCCGGATCGATGCGGCCGAGGGCGAGATCGGCATCCGTGACCGTCGGGATGGTGCCGCCCCGGCCGTAGCAGGCCGGCCCGGGCTCCGAGCCGGCAGAATCCGGCCCGACGGTGATCCGACGGAGCGCGTCGAGCCTGGCGAGCGAACCGCCGCCCGCTCCGATCTCGACCATCTCGATCACCGGAATGCGGACCGGCAATCCGCTGCCTTTGAGGAAGCGCGCGGCACGGTCGACCTCGAAGCTGCGCGACGTCAGCGGCTTCGCATCCTCGATCAGGCAGATCTTCGCGGTGGTCCCGCCCATGTCGAAGGACAGCACCTTCGCGAGCCCGCGCTCGGCCGCGATCCCGGCCGCCAGAATGGCGCCTCCGGCAGGGCCGGATTCGACCAGCCGGATCGGGAAACGCCGCGCCGTCTCAAGGCTCGCGAGCGAGCCGCCGGACGTCATGAGGTGGATCGGCGCGCGCGAACCCTCGGCTGCGAACGCCTTTGCAAGACGGCCGAGATAGCCGGCCATCATGGGCTGGACATAGGCGTTCGCGATGGCCGTGGAGGTGCGCTCGTATTCGCGGATCTCGGGGGCGACCTCGGAGGCGAGCGTCACGGCGAGGTCGGGACATTCCGCCTGGAGGATGTCGCGGATCCGGCGCTCGTGATCGCCGTTGCGATAGGCGTGCAGCAAAGCAACAGCGACGGACTGCACGCCTGCCTCGCGGAGCTGCGCGGCGACCGCACGCACCGCGCTCTCGTCGAGCGGCAGCCGAACCCGGCCCTCGACGTCGATGCGCTCCGGCACGGTGAAGCGGAGCCGCCGGGGCACGAGCGGCACCGGCTTGTCGATGAAGACGTCGTATTGATCGTAGCGGCCCTCGTCGGCGATCTCGACGACGTCGCGGAATCCTTCCGTCGCGACGAGCGCCGTCAGCGCGCCCTTCCGCTCGATGATGGCATTCGTGGCGAGCGTGGTCCCGTGGACGAAGACCGCGATATCGCCGAAGGCACGGCCTGCATCGCCGAGGAGCGCCCGCGTCCCGGCCAGCACGGCCTCTTCCGGCGCGCGCGGCGTGGTCAGCACCTTGCGGGCGTGCCGGCGCCCCTCCGTCTCGAGGACGAGGTCGGTGAATGTCCCGCCGATGTCGACCGATAAGCGCGTCATCGTCGCCCAATACCCCTCACGCTCAGAATCCCGGCCAGCTTCTGACGGAGAAGCACGGCCGGGTGCAAGCCGCGTACCCGGTTCCGGTCTTGCGTGAAGTGCGGGGTCCGGACGGCACGGGATCGTGAGGCCGCGGTCCCGGAACCCCGCTTTGCCGCGGCGTTGTCGTGCATCTGCAGGAGGTCGATCCATGGCAACGACGCTCAAGGTGGGAGACAAGGTGACGTGGGACACGCCTCAGGGCGAAACCCACGGCAAGGTCGTCAAGAAGGAGACCGGCACGACGAAGGCGGGCGGCCATACGGCCAAGGCCAGCAAGGAGGAGCCGCAATACCGGGTGAAGAGCGACAAGTCCGGCAAGGAGGCCGTGCACAAGCCGGATGCGCTGAAGAAAGGATGAGTTCCATCCGCAGGAGCCCTTCTTCGTGACGCCGCGCCCGCTCCGGCTCGGCTTTCCCGTCAAGGTGATGCGTCGCCCGGATCTCAAGAGCAACGACACGCGGCGCTGGCAGAAGGGCCCGCACCTCAGGACGTCGCTCGAATTGGTGGACGCGATCCTCGACCATCTCGATCGGCACGCGATCCGGATGTACCGGATGGCCTCCGACCTCGCGCCCTACGCGACGCACCCGGACATGCCGCAATTCCATGGCATGGTCCGGGAGAGCGATGCCGAACTGAGAGCCATTGGTGCGAAAGCGCGGCGCCTCGACATCCGCCTCTCCTTCCATCCTTCGCAATATGTGCTCCTGAACAGCCCCGATCCGGATCTCACCCGGAGGAGCATCGCCGACCTCGCGTCGCAATCCGAGATGCTCGACCGGATGGAGCTCGGCCCAGAGGCGGTCGTCGTCACCCATGTCGGGGGCGTCTATGGCGATCTCGAAACGAGCCGCGCCCGTTGGGTGGAGACCTGGTCCACGCTGCCCGAGCATGTCCGGCGGCGGCTCGTGCTCGAGCACGACGATCTCCGCTTCAGCGCTGCCGATGTCCTGTGGATCCACGAGCGGACCGGCGTCCGGCTGATCTTCGACTACCAGCATCACTGGTGCCTGAACCCCGAAGGGCTCGACATGGTGGAGACCGTCGGTCGCATCCTCAGGACCTGGCCCGAGAGGGTGATGCCGAAGCTGCATTTCTCCTCGCCCCGGACCGAGTTCCGGCAATTGCAACGGATCGACCCGAAGACGAAACGCAAGAAGAGCGTCCAGCTCCCTCCGGTCTGGACGGGTCATGCGGATTTCACGAACCCCTTCGAGTTCGCGCGCTTCATGCGGGACGTCGCCGGCTTCGACTTCGACGTGATGCTGGAGGGTAAGGCCAAGGACGTGAGCCTGATCAAGCTCAGGTCCGACCTCCTGCGCTACGCCCCGGACGTCGCGGCGCGGTTCGGCCTCAGCGCCGATCTGGCCGAGGCCCTGGTCGCGGAAGAAGCGGAGCTCGAGGTACCGGCCGATGGGAATGGGGAGTCCCAGGACGTCGCCGCTTGATCGTTTGGGAATCCCGGGCCACACGGCTCCGGCAGCAAACGTTCCGGTGTTGTTTCGTGGCCCTGGCGATCACTCCTGTGGAGACGGATAGCGACCTCGATCAGGTTCGCGCCCTGTTCCGCGACTATGCCGGCTCTCTCGAGGTCGATCTCGCGCTGCAAGGGTTCGACGCGGAACTCGCGACGCTACCCGGAAAGTATGCGCCACCGCGGGGGACGATCCTCTTGGCGCGCGACGAGAAGGGTACGGTTCTCGGCTGCATTGGCCTTCGGCCACTCGATCGGCCCGGGGCCTGCGAGATCAAGCGGCTCTACGTGCGCCTTGAGGGTCGTGGCACCGGAGCGGGTCGGAGCCTGGCCCGTGCCGTCATAGGCTTCGCCGCGACGGCGGGGTACCGCGAGATCCTCCTCGATACGCTGCCGCAGATGGATGCTGCGATCCGCCTGTACCGCGCTCTTGGCTTCGCCGAGATCCCGCCCTACTGGAACAGCCCTCTTCCCGGCACCCTCTATTTCGGCAAGGCGCTTCCGACTCGCTGACCGGTCGGCGGCGCCGTGTAGCGACGCCGTGTGAAACCGTCCATTCCAGGCGACAGCGCGGCCCGTCTTGGGCTATCCCGGCCCTTTCTCGTCTGCCCCGTCGACACGGCCGCCGCCTTCCAGCGCCGACGATGGGGCTGCCGAACGCGGTCGGGCATCCCGCCGGACGCTTCGGCCTTGCCTGCGGAGCCCCGATGCCGACCGTCTTCCTGACGCACGACCCCGAGATGCTGGAGCATTATTACGGCGCCCGCGCCGTCAGGGCGCTGCAGGAGATCGCGGAGGTGCGGCTGAACCCGACCGGACGCGTCCTCGACGCAGCCGGCCTCGCCGAACATGCGGCCGGTTGCGCCATCGTGGTCTCGGACCGGCAGACGCCCGGCTTCGGCGGCTTCTTCGAACAGGCGCCGGACCTCGTCGCCTTCCTGCGCTGCGCCGTCGACATCCGGAATGTCGAGGTCGAGACGGCGAGCCGGTTCGGCATCCTGTGCACGCGAGCGACGCCCGGCTTCACCGTGTCCGTCGCCGAGATGGCGATCGGCTACATGATCGACCTCGCCCGCAACATCTCCGATTCGGTGGTGGAATATCGGAGCGGCCGGGATGCTTCGGTCCGTCGTGGCCGCCAGCTCAAGGGCTCGACGCTGGGCCTCGTCGGTTACGGCGCCATCGCCCGGGAACTCGCGCCGCTCGGCGTGGCGCTCGGCATGCGGGTTCTGGCAAGCGATCCTTTCACGAGGGTGCAGGAGGCCGGTGTCGAACAGGTCGAGATGGCGGCCCTCCTTGCCCAGTCCGACTTCGTCGTCTGCCTCGTGGTCGCGAGCGAGGCGACCGAGAACCTGTTCGACGAGGCGGCCTTCGGGCAGATGAAACCGGACGCCTTTTTCCTGAACCTGTCGCGCGGCAACCTCGTCGATGAGGACGCTCTCGAGCGGGCGCTGGACGAGCGCCGCATCGCCGGCGCCGCGATGGATGTCGGCCGCGCGCCGGACCAGCGTCCGTCTCTGGCCCTCGCCCGCCGCGCTGACGTGATCGCGACGCCTCATACCGCGGGCCTGACCACGGCCGCGATCGAGCACCAAGCCTTCGACACCGTCGCCCAGGTCAAGGCCCTGGTTGCGGGAGAGATCCCACCGGGCGCCGTCAACGCGGATCTCGCGACGAGACTCGAGCGGCTCAGGCGGTAGCGTCTCGGTCGTCTTCCGCCGACTCGAGCCGAGGCACGCCGTACTGGCCCGTTGTCGGACAATCGCGCTTGAAGGCCCGTGGCAAACGTGGTCCGATCCGGGCGGGACGAAACGCAGAACGAGGCCAGAGTGAATCTTCATAAGATGCTGCTGAAGCGGCAGGCCGACGGGCGTCCGGTGACGGTCGGAGTCGTCGGCGCCGGTAAGTTCGGGACGATGTTCCTGGCTCAGGCCCGGACCACGGACGGCATGCATGTCGTCGCCATCGCCGACCTGAATGTCGAGCGTGCGAAGTCGCAGCTCCGCATGGCCTCCTGGCCCGACGAGCAATCGGCCGCGACCTCGCTCGACGACGCCGTGAAGAGCGGCCGCACCTTCCTGACGAACGACACCGAGGCGATGATCGCCCATCCGGCGATCGAGGTGATCGTGGAGGCGACCGGCGACCCGCGGACCGGGATCCGGCTCTGCATGGCCGCGATCGACAACGGCAAGCATATCGTCATGGTCAATGTCGAAGCCGATGCGCTCGCCGGACCCATCCTCGCCCGCAAGGCCGAGGCCGCTGGGGTGGTCTATTCCCTCGCCTGGGGCGACCAGCCCGCCCTCGTCTGCGAGCATGTGGATTGGGCGAAAGCCGCCGGCTTCCGGATCGTCTCGGCCGGGAAGGGCACGCGATACCACCCGACCTATCATCAATCCACGCCGGACACCGTCTGGAGCATTCTCGACCGCTACATGAAGTTCCGTGACGAGGACCGCGCCTCGATCAACCCGAAGATGTTCAACTCCTTCGTCGACGGCACCAAGTCCGGCATCGAGATGACCGCGATCTGCAACGCCACGGGCCTGCATTCGCAAACCGAAGGGCTGAGCTTCCCGCCGGCTTCCCGTTTCGACGTGGCCGAGATCTGCAAGCCGAAGAGCGCCGGCGGCGTTCTGGAGCGCTCCGGGGTGACCGAGGTGACATCCTCGCTGAACCGCGACGGCTCCGACGTGCCGCACAACCTCGTCATGGGCACCTACGTCGTCTTCGAGGCGACGCAGGACAACGACTATTCGCGGCGCTGCTTCGTCGAATATTCGATGCTGCCGGACAAGACCGGCCAGTATGCGGCCCTGTACCGGCCGATCCACATGATCGGGCTCGAACTCGGCATCTCGGTCGCCTCCGCCGCGCTCCGAAAGGAGGCGACCGGCGCGCCGATCTGCTTCAACTCCGACGTGGTCGCGACCGCGAAACGGGGCCTCAAGGCCGGCGAGATGCTGGACGGCGAAGGCGGCTTCTGCGTCTGGGGCAAGCAGACCCCTGCCGAGGCCTCGCTGGAACACGGCTACCTGCCGCTCGGGCTCTCGCACAACGTCAAGCTGAAGCGCGACATCGCCGAGGGTCAGCGCCTGCTGTGGGACGATGTCGAGTTCGACGAGAACGACCTCGCCGTCCGGACGCGGCGCGAGATGGAGGCCGCCTTCGCGCGCCCGAACGCCTAGGCGTGAGGAAACGCGGGACTTTTTAATGCAGAGCCCGAACGGGCCGGACATGACGAACGGGAGTGGAACATGACAGATCAGCGAAGCGGCGGACTGACGCGTCGGCATGCCTTGGGCGCCGCCGCCGGGGCAGGCACGCTCGTCGCGATGCCATCCCTCGTCCGGGCCCAGAAGATGAGCTGGATCGGGGCGACGGCGGTCGCGCCGACGGATTTCATCGCCCAATCGATCGACTTCTTCGCCAAGCGTGTCGGCGAATTGTCGAAGGGCCAGATCACGCTCACCAACCACCACGGCGGCGCGCTCGGCGGCGAGCGCGAGCATATCGAGGCCATGCTGCAGGGTGCCGTCCACATGGCGACCCCCGGCCAGGGCATCCTGGCCGGCTGGTACCGTCCGGCCGAGGTCTGGACGCACCCCTACCTGTTCAAGGACGTGCCGCATAAGGACCGCGTCTGGGACACGGTGCGGGACGAATACATCAAGGACGTCGCTGCCGTGGCGAAGCTCCGGCCCATCGCCGCGATCCCGCGCATGCCGCGGCAGCTCAGCTGCAACAAGGTCGTCAAGACCCCGGCCGACATGAAGGGGCTGAAGATCCGGGTTCCGGAGACGGCGCTCTGGCGCCGCACCTTCGAGCTGTTCGGCGCCTCGCCGACGCCCCTCCCCTTCCCGGAGGTGTTCGCGGCGCTGAAGTCCAGCATCATCGACGGCCAGGAGAATCCGATCGCCCTGACCTGGAATTCGGGCATCTTCGACGCCAACACGCATCTGTCGATGACCGAGCACATGATGCAGGACAATTGCCTCGTCATGTCGGAGGCGGCCTACCAGCGGCTCACGCCCGAGTTGAAGGCGGCCGTCGATCAGGCGGCGCGCGACAGCGAGGCCGAGCTCCGCCCCAAGGTCGTGGCCGACGACAAGGAGATTCTCGAGAAGATCAAGGCCAAGAAGATCGTCATCTCCGAAGTCGACAAGGGCGCCTTCGCGGCCTCGGTGAAGAAGCTCGTCGACGAATTCCCCGCCGGCAAGAAGTGGGTCGAGCGCTTCGCGCAGGTCGGGTGAGCACGGGCCCCCAATTCCGGCCCGGTTTCGCCGGGCCGCCTGCCCCTCCGACGACAGGCGACAGATCGGCCGAGCCCGGTCCGCGGGTCGGCTCGTTCCTTCGCCTGTGCGACCTCGTCACCGAGGCCGGCAAGGTGGTGGTCGGCACCGCCATGGCTGCCATCGTGCTCATCACGCTGGCGGCGATCTGGTGGCGCTATTTCCTGAACGCGCCGATCGCCTGGATCGAGCAAGTCTCGAACATGCTCTTCATCTGGATCACCTTCGTCGGGGCCGCGATCCTCTATCGCCAGCAACTCCACATCGCGGTCGACATGTTCGTCGGCATGCTTCCGAGTCGTTTCAAGACCGCATCCTATTGGGTGATCGAACTCCTCAACCTCACCTTCATCGTCATCCTGTTCATCTACAGCCTGAAATTGACCATCGACGTTCTGCCGAACACCACCGGTGCGCTCGATATTACGCCGGCTTGGTACTATTTCTCCGCGCCGGTCTCATGCGCGATGATGATGCTCTACTTCGTCGAGAAGATCCTCGATCCGACGAAACGCGAGCCGACCGGCATCGCGGGCGACTTCTGAGGAGGGCGCATGAGCACGATCCTCATCGGCGGCTTTTTCCTGCTCGTCCTGATCTCCGTCCCGATCGCCTTCGCGATGGGTCTTTCGGTCGTGGCCGCGATCTGGTGGCAGGGCTCGCTGCCGATGAGCCTGATGGCGCAGCGCACGCTCGTCGGAGCGGACAGCTACGCGCTTCTCGCCATCCCGTTCTTTATCCTGGCCGGCAACCTGATGAATGTCGGCGGCATCACCCACCGGATCATCGATCTCGCGATGGCCATGGTCGGCCGGTTCCGGGGCGGCCTCGCGCTGACGTCAGTCACGGCCGCCATGATCTTCTCCGGGCTGTCGGGCTCGGCCGCGGCCGATGCCTCGGCGCTCGGCAAGGTGCTGATCCCGGCGATGAAGCGGCAGGGATACAGCCCGGGCTTCGCGGCGGCCCTGATGGCGTCGGCCTGCGTCAACGGGCCGATCATTCCGCCTTCGATCCCGCTCGTGATCTACGGCCTTTCTGTCGGCAAGGGCGTGTCGATCATCGCCCTCTTCATCGGGGGCATCATCCCCGGTGTCCTGCTCGGACTCGCCCTGATGGTGGCCGCCTACATCCTCTCGGTGAAGCGCAACTACCCGACCACGCGCGCCGTGCCCCTGCGCGAACTTCCGGGCCTTGCCGTCCCGGCGATCCCGGCCCTCCTGATGCCGGTCATTATCCTGTTCGGCGTGGTCGGCGGCGTCGTGACCGTGACGGAGAGCGCCACGGTCGCCGTCATGTACGCCCTTCTCGTCGGCTTCTTCGTCTACCGGCAGCTCAAGGTCTCGGATCTCTGGCCGATCCTCGTCCAGACGGCGCTCGATACCGCGCTCGTCATGTTCATCATCGCGCTCTCGTCCGGATTCGGCTGGCTTCTCGCCGTCTCGGGCCTCACCCGTCAGCTCGCCTCCGCGATCGCGGCCGTGTCGAGCGACCCCCTCACCATCCTGATGCTGATCAACGTCCTGCTTCTCGTCATCGGCATCTTCATGGAGCCGTTGCCCGCGATGCTGATCCTGATCCCGGTCCTCGTGCCGGTGGTCTCCGCGGTCGGGATCGACCTCGTCCATTTCGGGCTCGTGATGGTGTTCAATCTCTGCCTCGGCCTGCTCACGCCGCCGGTCGGCATCCTGCTCTACATCTGCGCCAATTTCGCAGGCATCAAGATCGAGGAGGAGGTGAAGGAACTCGGGCCGTTCTTCGCGGCCGGGGTCGCGGTGCTCCTCATCATCACCGCGTGGCCGGACACGGTGCTCTGGCTACCGCGGGTGCTGCTCGGGCCCTGATCGACCCGCGCTTGCCGGTCTGGAGTGAGTGTGGAAGAAGCGGCGGTCGCGGTCACGGCAGGAGATCATGGTCGAGAAGGGCATCATTCTGGCCGGAGGCCTCGGGTCCAGGCTTTATCCGGTCACCCGCGCCGTCTCGAAGCAGCTTCTGCCGATCTTCGACAAGCCGCTGATCTACTATCCCCTGACGACGCTGATGCTGGCCGGGATCCGGGAGATCCTGGTCATCTCGACGCCTGCTCATCTGCCGTTGTTTCGCGAGCTGCTCGGGTCTGGCGCGCAGTGGGGCATCCAGATCGAATACGCGGAACAGCCCGAGCCGAAGGGCCTCGCCCAGGCCTTCCTGATCGGAGAGAGTTTTGTCGCGGGCCGGCCCTGCGCCCTCGCACTCGGCGACAACGTCTTCTATGGGGCAGGCCTCACGAGCCAGCTCGAGCGGGCGGCTGCGCTGAAGAGCGGTGCCGTCGTCTTCGCCTACCCGGTCGCCGATGCGAGGGCCTTCGGCGTCGTCGAGGTCGACCGCCAAGGCACCGCGCTCTCGATCGAGGAGAAGCCGGAGATCCCGAAGAGCGACCTCGCCGTGACCGGCCTCTATTTCTACGACGAGGATGTCGTCGAGATCGCACGAGCGGTGAAGCCCTCACCTCGCGGCGAGGTCGAGATCACCTCCGTGAACGCCCATTACCTCGAACGCCGCAAGCTGCATGTCGAGATCCTGCCCCGCGGCACGGCCTGGCTCGACACCGGCACGGTCGACGCCATGCACGAGGCCGGCGCTTTCGTTCGGGCGATCGAGCATCGCCAGGGCCTCAAGATCGCCTGCCCGGAGGAGGTCGCCTGGCGGCAGGGCTATATCTCGACCGACAACCTGCTCGAGGTCGCCTCGAGCCTGCGGAACGAGTACGGCCAGTATCTCAGGCGCATCGCGGTCTCGCCGCAGCATTGAGCCCGGGCAGCGGATTGGCCGGACGGCCTCGTTCGGCTAAGACCCAGCGCCGCCTCGCAGGACCTCCATGAGCCGCGTCACCCTCATCAAGCCACGCCGATTCGCGGACGAGCGCGGCTGGTTCTCCGAGACCTACAGCCATCGCGCCATGGCCGCGCTCGGGATCGCGGACGCGTTCGTGCAGGACAACCATTCGCTGTCCCGGCCCGTCGGCACCCTGCGGGGTCTGCATTTCCAGGTTCCGCCGCACGGCCAGGGCAAGCTCGTCCGCTGCACGACGGGGCGGATCATGGATTACGCGGTCGACGTGCGGCGCGGGTCGCCGACCTACGGCCGGCACGTCTCGGCCGAGCTCACGGCCGCGAACGGGTGGCAGCTCTGGGTCCCGGTCGGCTTCGCCCACGCCTTCGTGACGCTCGAGCCGGATTGCGAGGTCGTCTATAAGGTGACGGACTATTACGCGCCCGAATGCGACGGTGGCATCCGCTGGGACAGCGCCGGAATCGATTGGCCCTTGCCGCCCGGCGGCGCCGTCCTGTCCGACAAGGACCGCCGCCTCCCGGCGCTCGCCGATTTCGACAGTCCCTTCCCCTATGACGGGGAGCCGCTCCCCCGATCTCGGCTGAGCGGGAGGCTTCCCTGAACGCGCGCGTTCTCGTCACCGGCGGCGCCGGTTTCATCGGCTCCGCTCTCGTCCGCCACCTCGGGGCGGAGAGCGACTACCGGGTCCTGAATCTCGACAAGCTGACCTATGCTGGCTCGCTCTCCTCGGTGGAGCCCATTGCCGATGCGCCGACCTATGAGTTCGTGCAGGCGGATATCTGCGACGGCCCAGCCATTGCTGCGATCTTCGCCCGTTTCGACCCCGACATCGTCGTGCATCTCGCGGCCGAGAGCCATGTCGACCGCTCGATCGACGGGCCCGACGCCTTCATCGAGACGAATATCGTCGGCACCTACCGGATGCTGCGCGCCGCGACGCAGCATTGGAAGGGACTGGAGCCGGCCCGGCGCGAGCGCTTCCGCTTCCACCATGTCTCGACCGACGAGGTCTTCGGCTCGCTCGGACCGGACGGCTTCTTCACCGAGGAGACGCCCTACGATCCGCGCTCGCCCTATTCGGCCTCGAAGGCCGGGTCGGACCACATCGTGCGGGCTTGGCACCACACTTACGGCCTGCCCACCCTCGTCACCAACTGCTCGAACAATTACGGGCCCTATCACTTTCCCGAAAAGCTCGTGCCGCTGATGATCCTGAAGGCGCTCGCCGGCGAGCCGCTTCCGGTCTACGGGCGCGGCGACAATGTCCGCGACTGGCTCTTCGTCGAGGACCATGTCCGGGCCATCCGGCGGGTCTTCGAGGCAGGCCGGCCCGGCGAGACCTACAATGTCGGCGGGCGGGCCGAGCGCACGAACCTCGAGGTCGTGCGGGCCATCTGCGCGATCCTGGACGAGTTGCGGCCGCGTGCTGACGGACGGCCTTACACGGATGGGATCGCCTTCGTGGCGGACCGGCCGGGACATGACCTCCGCTATGCCATCGACGCCTCGAAACTCGAAGGCGAGCTCGGCTGGGTTCCGCAGGAGAGTTTCGACACCGGCCTGCGGAAGACCGTCGGCTGGTATCTCGCGAACGAGCCGTGGTGGCGCGCCATCCAGGCCGGCCAGTATGGCGGCGAGCGCCTCGGCCTGAAACAGGCCGGCTGAGCGCCGATGGACATCCTCCTCACCGGCGGGACCGGACAGGTCGGCATCTCGCTCCAGCAGCTCGGCTGGCCGGACGGCATCCGCCTTCACGCCCCGGCGCGGTCAGAGCTCGACCTCGGCGACCCCGCCTCCGTCCAGCGAGCGGTCGACGCACGACCCTGGTCCGCGATCATCTCGTCCGGGGCCTATACGGCCGTCGACAAGGCCGAGAGCGAGGTCGGCCAGGCCTGGGCCGCGAACGCGCTCGCGCCCGCGATCCTGGCGCACGGCGCGGCCCGGGCCGGCATCCCGATCGTGCATGTCTCGACCGACTACGTCTTCGCCGGCACCAAGGACGGGTTCTACCGCGAGGACGACCCGGTCGGGCCGGTCGGGATCTACGGGGCCTCGAAGGAGGGCGGCGAACAGGCGGTCAGGACGGCCAATCCCCGCCACGCCATCGTCCGGACCGCCTGGGTGGTCTCGCCCCACCGGGCAAACTTCCTGCGGACCATGCTGCGGCTCGCGGCCGACCGGGACGAGCTCCGGGTCGTGGCCGACCAGTTCGGCTGCCCGACCTTCGCGGGCGACCTCGCGAACGCGCTCCAGAACATGGTGCTGCGGCTGGCCCGGGACGAAACGGCGCCGACCGGCACCTATCATTTCGTCAATGCCGGCGAGGCGAGCTGGGCCGATTTCGCGGCCGCGATCTTCGAGGCGTCCGCGCGCCGGGGTGGCCCGTCCTGCCGCGTCGTCCCGATCACGACGGCGGACTACCCGACACCGGCGCGGCGGCCGGCCAATTCGCGCCTCGCGACCGATCGGATCCGGGCCGATTTCGGCATCGAACCACGCCCCTGGCAGGCCGCGCTGGACGAGGCCGTCGCGGTCCTCGTCTGAGAGCGCTCAGCCTTCCGTCGGGTCGAGCCGGAACCGGAAGGCGCCGAGCCCGATGCGGCGCAGCCTTTCCGGAACCAGCGGGGCGAGCCGGGCGACCAGGGCAAGACGCCTCGGGAAGGCGATGACGCCCCGGTCCCGTTCGAGGCCGCGCCGGATGCGACGCGCAGCATCCCCGGCCGACATGTGGAGCGGCCGCCAGCCGCGGTAGCGCTCCCCCATCTCCGTATCGATATAGCCCGGGCAGATCACGCTGACCCGCACCCCCGCACCCCGCAGGCGCTCGCGCAAGGCGAGGCCGTAGACGAGGAGCGCGGCCTTGGTGGCGCCGTAACCGGGCGAACTCGGCAGCGGCGCGAAGGCCGCGAGCGAGCTCATCAGGGCGATCTGGCCTCGGCCCCGCGCCGCCATCCGGGGCGCGAGCGGCAGGATCGTGTTCAGCGCGCCGACGAGGTTCACGTCGATCTCGCCATACACAGTCAGGTCCACGGCCCCATTGCCGGTCGGCAATGCCACGCCGGCATTGGCAACGACGAGGTCGACCGGCGCGGCGTCGTCCAGGCCGAGAAGTCTTTGGGCCAGCGCCTCGCGCTGGCGGACGTCAAGCAGGATCGTCTCGACCGCCGCACCCCGGGCCCGGCAGCCTGCGGCTATCCCCTCCAGCCCCTCCGCGTGCCGGCCGATCAGGGCCAGGCTCACGCCCGGACCGGCATAGTTCTCGGCCAGGGCCGCCCCGATCCCGCGGGAGGCGCCGGTGATCACGATCCGGACTGGTCGAAAGCTCATCCGGGCGTTGTGCCGGCCCGCGGCCGCTGCCGCAACATGGAGGGGATTCTGCACGGAACCTCTCCCCCGTCATTCCGGGGCGCCGCAGGCGAGCCCGGAACCCATAAACACGCGGGTCCCGACGTGCCGACGAAGGTGGATGTGCTTGCAACGCCAGCCTTTATGGGTCCGGGCTCTCGCTTCGGCGAGCCCCGGAATGACGGTGAGAGGGCCTGACGGGGTCGCGTAACGGCAGCGCGCCAGCCCCGCCCACGACGTTGGCCGCGATTTACGGCAGGGCACCGACGTGGCAACCCCACGCCATGGCGAGACGCCCCATCCTGTTCGATGCGACCCGGCTCCTGACCAGGATCGCGCACAAGGCCCCGACCGGCATCGACCGCGTCGACATCGCCTATGCCGAGCATGTGCGGCCGGGGGCGGGCCAGAACCTGGCGCTGGCCGGAACGCCCTTCGGTGTCCGGATCATGCCCGCCGGAGAGGCCGCCACCACGGTCGGGATGCTGGCCGAGCGCTGGCGCGGCGGCGGCGCGAGCGCGGCGGATGGTGCGGCGCTCGCGCGGGTCCATGCCTGGCTCGAGGCCGAGCCCGCCGAGCCGCCACCCCTCGCCCCGACCGAGACGGAGACGAGCCGTTCGCTCCCGCCCGCGGCGGGACGCATGCTGCGCTCGCTGCGCGGGGCAGCGTGGCGGCGCGCCACCGAGGCCCCGCGGAACGCGATCTACCTTCACACCTCGCACATCCGGCTGGATCGACCCGACTATTTGAGCTGGCTCGGCGGACGCCCGGATATCCGGGCCGTCTTCTTCGTCCACGACCTGATCCCGATCGACTTTCCGGAATACGGCGTTCCCGGCGAGGCCGAGCGCCACCGGCGCCGCATGTCCGCCATCGCCGGCCGGGCCGCGGCCGTGATCGTCAATTCCGAGGACGTGGCCGACCGCTTCCGTCGCCACTGCGCGGAAGAGGGACTTCCGATCGTGCCCGTCAGGGCGGCGCCGCTCGGGGTCGAAGCCGCCTTCGCGCCAGGAATGCGGCCCCGCGCAGGACGGCGCCGGCCCTATTTCGTCGTGTGCGGGACGATCGAGGCACGCAAGAACCATCTCCTCCTGCTCCAGATCTGGCGCGACCTCGCCGCGTCGCTCGGGCCCGAAACGCCGGCGCTGGTCCTCGTCGGCCGGCGCGGCTGGGAAGCGGAGGCGGCGCGCGACCTTCTTGATCGCTGCGCCGCCATCCGGCCCCATGTCATCGAGGCGCCCGGGCTGCCGACCTCGGGCCTGGCGGAATTGATGGCCGGGGCCCGCGCCCTGCTGATGCCGTCCTTCGCGGAAGGCTACGGCATCCCGGTTGTCGAGGCGCTGAGCCTCGGCACGCCCGTGATCGCCTCGGACATTCCGGCCCATCGCGAAATCGCCTCCGGAGCCGCGACCCTCCTGGATCCGCTGGACGGGACGGGCTGGCGCGACCTGATCCTGGCCACCGCTGCAGCCCGACTGGAAGAGCCGCGCCGGACCAGCTTCGCCGCGCCAAGCTGGGATCACCATTTCGCGATAGCCGACGACGTTCTCGACCGTCTCTGACCGGCACGACCGTACGGGTAGGCTTAAGGCTTCCTTCGTCGATCCCTGCGCTTTTGTTGAGGTCACGCGCGCCTGGCTGCCGCCCCGAGCGGGTGTGTCGCGCAGGCGACAGGGTCTCGAGGAATCGCTGCGCGACCGCGTCGGGGCTATCACGCCCGCCGCATCGGTGGCATGCCTCCCGACGCGTTCAGCATGGTGCGTAGTGGAATTCTCTCGTAACGCCACCCTCGGTCTTGGAATCCTCGCGGCCCTTCTGGGAAGCGCTGGCTGCTCGAGCCTGCCGACCACCGGACCGATGACGGAAGAGGTCCTCAAGAACGGGGACAACGAGTTCGAGCGCCGCTACGTCGTGACCGACGTGGACGAGCGGACGGTCTCGATCCTGTCGCGCCTGCCCGGCCCCTCCCTGCGAGCGCGGTTCGGCGATTACCGTCCGCCGCCGGAGAACAAGATCGGCGTCGGCGACGAGGTCCGCGTCACGATCTGGGAAGCCGCGGCCGGCGGATTGTTCTCGTCGCCCGCGACCGGTCCGATCACGACGGGCTCCCGGTCGGCCCTCATTCCCGAACAGGTCGTGGCCCGGGACGGCGCGATCACGGTTCCCTATGCCGGACGCATCGTCGTGGCCGGCCAGTCTCCGCCCGACGTCGAGCAGACGATCCTGCAGCGCCTGGTCGGCAAGGCGATCGAGCCGCAGGTGCTGGTCACCGTCTCGCGCAACATCTCGAACAGCGTCACCATCACGGGCGAGGTCACGAACGGCGCCCGCGTTCCGCTGAGCACGCGCGGCGACCGCGTCCTCGACGCCGTGGCGGCGGCCGGCGGCGTTCGCGGGGCCATTCACGAGACTTTCGTCCGGCTGACGCGCGGTCGCACCACGGCGACCGTGCCGATGGAGACCATCCTGGATACGCCCCAGGAGAACGTTTTCCTGCGCGGCGGCGACGTCCTGACCCTGGTACGGGAGCCGCAGACCTTCACGACCTTCGGGGCCGTCGGGCAGAACACGGTCGTGACCTTCGGCCGCATCACGCTGTCGCTCGAGGAAGCCGTCGCGAAGGCTGGCGGCCTCATCGACTCGAAGTCGGACCCCGACGGCGTCTTCCTGCTGCGCTTCGAGCCGCCGACGACGGTGGCGGCGATCTCTCCGGGCCGTCCCATCGACCGGCGCGAGCAGCTCATCCCGGTCGTCTACCGGCTGAGCCTGCGCGACACGAAGAGCTACTTCCTCGCCCGCAGCTTCCGCATGCGCGACAAGGACGTGCTCTACGTGGCGAATGCCTCGGGCGCCGAGCTGCAGAAGTTCCTGACCCTGGTCAGCACCGTCGCCTCACCGGTGCTCACGGGCGTCGCCGTCGCTCGCTGACGGCTCGACGGGCGGCCGGGTGCCGCCCCATCGTCGGTCACGTCATCCGTCTTGATCGCTGGCGCGTCCGCGCGGATACAGGCGCGGTTCGAAGTCGGAGAGCAGCATGAAGTCGCGCGCGGCCGTCGCCTGGGAGGCCGGAAAGCCGCTCACGATCGAGACGATCGAGATCGACGGCCCGAAAGCGGGCGAAGTCCTCGTCGAGGTGATGGCGACCGGCATCTGCCATACCGATGCCTACACGTTGTCCGGCCTGGATTCCGAGGGCAAGTTCCCGGCGATCCTCGGCCATGAAGGCGCGGGCATCGTGCGCGAGGTCGGCGCGGGTGTCCTCTCGGTCCGGCCCGGCGACCACGTCATCCCGCTCTACACGCCGGAATGCCGCAACTGCAAAAGCTGCCTCTCGCGGCGCACCAATCTCTGCACGGCGATCCGGTCGACGCAGGGCCAGGGCTTGATGCCGGACGGCACGAGCCGCTTTCGCTGCGAGCCGGTCGGCCGGTCAATTGAAACCGTGTTCCACTATATGGGCTGCTCGACCTTCTCGAACTTCACCGTCCTGCCCGAGATCGCGGTCGCGAAGGTCCGCGAGGACGCGCCCTTCGACAAGATCTGCTACATCGGCTGCGGCGTGACCACGGGTATCGGCGCGGTGATCGACA